>NZ_DASWOM010000116.1:0-7438 GCF_036398755.1 Acerihabitans sp.
AGTGATGCCGGGTATTCAAAATGGTGGTGGGGGAAGGATTCGAACCTTCGAAGTCAGTGACGGCAGATTTACAGTCTGCTCCCTTTGGCCGCTCGGGAACCCCACCTGGCCTATAAACGATTATCTCGTCAAGCGGGGCGCATCATATCAAATAAGACGGCCCTGTAAAGAGCAAACTCGCGTTAAATGATTCACTTGCCGCTTTTTTCGGCATAAGGCGGCAAATGTTCACCCAGCCTGCCGACAAACCGGCACACAGGCACGGGCAGGTCACTAACTCAGGCGTTCATCACCGCAGCGACTCGCCATCACAATATGATGGTCCGGTTGCCATAGACGAATACGCGCTGCGCCAACACCCGGTATAACGCCCGGCTAAGGACGTTTTTCTCGACGTCGCGGCCGGCGCGCATCATATCCTCCGCGGTGTAGGTATGGTCGACGTTAATCACGTCCTGGCTGATAATCGGCCCTTCGTCAAGGTTATCATTCACATAATGGGCCGTGGCGCCGATAATCTTCACGCCGCGCTCGTAAGCCTGGTGATAAGGTCGCGCGCCAATGAACGCCGGCAGGAATGAATGGTGAATATTAATCAGCTGGTTGGGGTAGTGACGCACAAAGTCGGGCGTCAGCACACGCATATACTTGGCCAGGACCACATAATCGGGGCGGTAGCCGTCGATTCGCTCCGCCATGCGGGCATCATGTTCTTCGCGGGTAAACCCTTCGTGGCTGACCAGATGGAACGGGATCTCAAAACGCTCCACCAGCGTGCGCAGCGTGTCGTGATTGCCGATAACCGCCGCAATATCCACATCCAGGCCGCCATAGGTGCTTTTCATCAGCAAATCGCCCAGACAGTGCGCTTCCTTGGTCACCAGCACCACGATGCGACGCCGGCCGGCCTGCTTGATCTCACGCACCGTGCCGACGGGCAACACCCGATCAAGGTCGGCCAGCAGCCGCGCGTCGTCAAAAACGCCTTCCAGCTCGGTGCGCATGAAAAAACGTCCGCTGCGGTGATCAACGTACTCATTATTTTGCACGATATTTAAATGATGGCTGAAACAAATACTGGTGATTTGCGCGATCAGGCCTTTTTCATCCGGGCAAATGGTGCGTAAAATTTTTCTCTGTATAGTTTGCGACTGCATTAACTTGCTGATCCTGTCGAAGCCGATAATCTGTCATGAAAAGCGTACCGGGAGAACCGGCCGGGTCAGCATCCACAACACTTCTTGTATTTGTTGCCCGAACCACAGGGGCAGGGCTCGTTTCTGGCGGGCTGCTTATGCACGCCGTCGACATAATACCAGCGATCGTCGATGCGGACAAAGCGTGAGCGTTCATGGATAAAACCCGGCCGCTGCCGTTGCCCGTCAAAAAAACGGGCGATGAATTCCACATAGCCTTCCATGGGGTCCTTGCCGGGGGATTCCGACTTGACCCTGAGACCGCGCCACTGGCTCACGGCGCACTGGGCGGCCAGTTCGGCGCGCCAGCGCGACGCGTTGCACTCTGGATGCCAGGTGGCAATCAGATAATCGACATTAGCTTGGGTGAACGCGGTATAACGCGATCTCATTAACTGGCCCGGCGTCCGGGGACGGCTCGCGCCGCTGATAAATACGGCGCAGCACTGTTCCGAACGCAGGCCGCTGCCGCATGGGCAAAGGGTATCCACAACACCTCTAGGGGCGACAACAGGGTCGCCATTTACATCGCCGATAACCGGCCAGGCCCGTCGCCGGGCCCGACGCGAACACCTTAAACGAGGCATTTTATGCCTTACCTCAAGACAAGGCAAAAGATCAATGATTTTGAACAATAAATCATATGGTTTGGCAATGAAAATGCTATTTTTCCTTGTCAATGCACCGCTAAACCGCCATCATTTTGCCCGGATAAAGTGCATTTTTATCTAATGACTACTACGCTCCTTACTTAGGCAACATCATTTTAACGCCGTCGAGAACCATATCCGGCTTGTTGAATGGGGTACCAGGGGGGAAGTCGGCTAAGAACGCGGCCGATTGATGTTCAAACGCAGGAACGCATAGTTTGTGAGCAATACACTAATCAGCCCCTGAGTTTTTTTAAAAGTAAAAGTGGTCTGCTTGAGCCGCTGTTAAGCTGATTGGAAAAAGAGGTTTTTGATGGCGAAGCCGTTAGTAAACAAACAAATTTTAGTTGTTGAGGACGAGCCAGTCTTTCGCTCCGTACTGACGCAATTTCTCCAGTCGCTGGGTGCCGTGGTCCATGAAGCCAGCCATGGAGGCGAAGCGCTGAATATGCTGCCCACCACCAGACCGGATCTGGTCATTTGCGATCTTGAAATGGCGGAAATGAACGGCCTGACGTTCGTGGAGCGTTTTCGCTCGGTTGACGCCGTCACGCCGGTATTGGTGGTTTCCGGCACCGATCAGATGACCGATATCGCCAAAGTCCTGCGGCTTGGCGTGCAGGATGTGCTGTTAAAACCGCTGGATGATTTTGTCCGCCTGCGGGAAACCGTGCTTGGGTGTCTTTATCCCGATATGTTTACCTCCCAGGTGGATGAAGAAGAACAGCTGTTCCAGGATTGGGATGCCCTGAGCCAGCATCCCGGCGCCGCGGCGAAGCTGCTAAAGCAATTACAGCCGCCGGTGCAGCAGCAAATTGCCCGCTGCCGGGTTAATTACCGGCAGCTCACCATGGCCGAACAGCCTGGACTGGTGCTGGATATCGCCGCGTTATCCGAGCACGATCTGGCGTTTTATTGCCTTGACGTTACCCGCGCGGAAGAAAAAGGCGTATTGGCGGCGCTGCTGCTGCGCGCCTTGTTTAACGGGCTGCTGCAGGCGCACCTGGCCAATCGCGCCCATCGCCTGCCGGAGCTGACCACGCTGCTGAAACAGGTAAACCAACTGCTGCGCAAGGCTAATCTGGACGGGCAATTTCCCCTGCTGGTGGGATACTACCATCGGGGCTTGAATAACCTGATACTGGTCTCGGCGGGGTTGAACGCCACGCTCACCGCCAATAACCAGCAAATTCAGCTCAACAGCGGCGTGCCGCTGGGCACGATGAGCGGCGCTTATATTAATCAGGTCAGCCAGCATTGCAATGCCTGGCAGTGTCAGGTGTGGGGCGCGGGCGGGCGGCTGAGGCTTATGCTGTCCACGGATTGATAAACCGCGCTCCACTATTGATTGCCGGTTATTTGAACAGCCAAGTTGTTAATTTATAACCCCTTCTAAAATGGGTAATTGTCCTAATTTTTTATCAAACACCTCCTTTCATCAGGCGACTTCTTCTTAAGCTGGTATACTTAATAGGTTTAAAATTAGATAAATAAAATTTATTATCTTGATGATAAGAGAGAGGTGGTTGATGTCTGCAATTAATACCAAAGTCAGAAAAGCGGTGATTCCGGTGGCAGGGTTGGGGACGCGCATGTTGCCGGCGACCAAGGCCATCCCGAAAGAAATGTTGCCTTTAGTGGATAAGCCCCTGATTCAATATGTCGTCAATGAATGCATCGCTGCCGGTATTAATGAAATTATCCTGGTCACACATTCTTCCAAAAATTCCATCGAAAACCATTTTGATACCAGCTTCGAGCTTGAAGCCATGCTGGAAAAACGCGTCAAACGTCAGCTTCTGGCCGAAATCCAGGCTATCTGCCCGCCGCACGTCACCATTATGCAAGTGCGTCAGGGACTGGCGAAAGGGCTGGGACATGCGGTCATGTGCGCCCATCCGCTGGTGGGCGACGAACCGGTGGCGGTTATCCTGCCAGATGTGATTATCGATGAATTCGAATCCAACCTGAAAACAGAAAATCTCAGCGAAATGCTGGCACGTTTCACCGAAACCGGCCACAGCCAGATCATGGTCGAGCCGGTTGAAGATGTGACCAACTACGGCGTGGTGGATATCCAGGGCAAGGAATTAAAACCGGGCGAAAGCGCGGCGATGGTCAACGTGGTGGAAAAACCCGCCGCCGAGGACGCGCCGTCCAACCTGTCGGTGGTGGGGCGTTATGTCCTGTCGGCCGATATCTGGCCGTTGCTGGCTAAAACCCCTCCGGGCGCCGGCAATGAAATCCAGCTCACCGACGCCATCGCCATGTTGATGGAAAAAGAGACCGTTGAAGCTTACCACCTGAAAGGGCTGAGCCATGACTGCGGCAATAAACTGGGTTATATGGAAGCCTTTGTGGAATATGGCATTCGCCATGAAAGCCTGGGAAAAGAATTTACCCAATGGCTAAAAGAAACCATCGCGGATTGATTTTTTATTTTCAGGGCGTATTTTTACCGGGAATTTCAACATGAAAGTGACTGTATTTGGTATCGGTTATGTTGGTTTGGTGCAGGCGGCGGTGCTGGCTGAAGTCGGTCACGACGTGCTGTGCGTCGATGTTGACGCAAACAGGGTCGAAAATCTCAAAAACGGCAATATCCCCATCTATGAACCCGGACTGACCCCGTTGGTGCAGCAGAACTATGAATCAGGCCGGCTGCAGTTCACCACTGACGCCGAGGCCGGCGTTAAACATGGCATTATGCAGTTTATCGCGGTGGGTACGCCTCCCGATGAGGACGGTTCCGCCGACCTTAAGTACGTTACGGCGGTTGCGCGCACCATAGCCCAATACATGGACGAACATAAAGTCGTCCTGGACAAGTCCACCGTACCGGTCGGCACGGCGGATAAAGTCCGGGCCGTTATGCAGGAAACGCTGCAGGCGCGCGACAGCAAGCTCACCTTCGACGTGGTCTCGAATCCCGAATTCCTCAAGGAAGGGGCGGCGGTGGCCGACTGCATGCGTCCCGAACGTATCGTGGTCGGTACCGATAACGATGACGTGGTGGAGCTGCTGCGCGAACTATACGAGCCGTTTAACCGCAATCATGACCGCATGATCCTGATGGATATCCGCAGCGCGGAGTTAACCAAATATGCGGCCAACTGTATGCTGGCCACCAAGATTAGCTTTATGAACGAGATCTCCAATCTGGCCGAACTGCTGGGCGCCGATATCGAAAAAGTGCGCCAGGGCATCGGCTCCGACCCGCGCATCGGCTATCATTTTATCTACCCCGGCTGCGGATACGGCGGCTCATGCTTCCCCAAGGATGTGCAGGCGCTGATTCGCACCGCCGAACACATCGGTTACCAGCCCAAGCTGCTGCAGGCGGTGGAAGACGTCAACTACCAGCAAAAAGACAAGCTGCCGCAGTTTATCAAACGCCATTTCGGTGAAAACCTGGCGGGCAAGACCTTTGCCTTGTGGGGGCTTTCCTTCAAGCCCAATACCGACGACATGCGCGAAGCCTCCAGCCGGGTATTAATGGAAACATTATGGCAGGCCGGGGCGCAGGTGCAGGCCTTTGATCCCGAGGCGATGGATGAAACCCAACGCATCTACGGCCACCGTGCCGACCTGAAGCTGATGGGCACCAAGGAAGCCGCGCTACAGGGGGCGGACGCCTTGATAATCTGCACGGAATGGCAAAATTTCCGCGCGCCTGATTTTGATATGGTGAAGAAGGCGTTAAAGCAGCCGGTCATTTTCGACGGACGCAACTTATACGATCCGGATCGCCTGGCCAACCGTGGTTTTACCTATTACGCCATTGGTCGTGGGGCTTCGCTCGCGTCTTATAAGTAAGGGCAAGGGGCAGCATGAAATTTTTAGTCACCGGCGCCGCGGGGTTCATTGGTTATCACGTCGGCAGGCGCCTGCTTGCCGACGGCCATCAGGTCGTCGGCATTGATAATCTGAACGACTATTACGATGTTCGCCTGAAGCAATCGCGGCTCGAGCGATTGCAGGCCGATGCCGGGTTCACCTTTCATAAGCTCGATCTGGCCGATCGGCAGGGGATGGCGTCCCTGTTTGCCGGGGAAGGATTCCAGCGGGTGATCCATTTGGGCGCGCAGGCGGGAGTGCGCTATTCGTTGGAAAATCCCCTGGCGTACGCGGACTCCAACCTTATAGGCCATCTTAATGTCCTGGAAGGGTGCCGGCATAATGGCGTTGGACATTTGCTTTACGCCTCATCCAGCTCGGTATATGGACTGAATCGCAAATTGCCTTTTTCCACCGACGATGCGGTGGACCATCCGGTCTCATTGTATGCGGCGACGAAAAAAGCCAATGAGTTAATGTCACATACTTATTCGCATCTTTATCAACTGCCAACCACCGGCTTGCGCTTTTTTACCGTATACGGTCCCTGGGGCCGTCCGGATATGGCGTTATTCAAATTTACCGAGGCCATGCTGGCCGGCAGGCGTATCGATGTGTATAACCGCGGCGAAATGCGGCGTGATTTCACTTATATAGACGATATCACCGAAGCCATTATCCGTTTGCAGGATGTCATACCGCAGGCCGATAGCCATTGGACGGTGGAAACCGGTTCTCCCGCCACCAGCTCCGCCCCGTATTGCGTATATAATATCGGCAATAGTCAACCGGTCCAATTGATGGAATACATCAAGGCGCTGGAAAATGCGTTGGGCATTAAGGCTGAAATGAATTTATTGCCGATGCAGCCCGGCGATGTGCTCGAGACCAGCGCGGATACCAGCGCCTTGTACCAGGCCATCGGTTTTAAACCCCTGACCGGGGTGCAGGAAGGAATAGGGCATTTTGTCAATTGGTATCGTGATTATTATCACCAATGACTCTAACTAAATTGCTGTGATAAATGTCAAAAAAGGCGGCCAAAAGGCCGTTTTTTTTGTCCGCCGCCCCGGCAGCGCTTAATCGCCGGCATGACCGCCGTATAAAAGGATAAATTTCACTTGTCCAGGCACCACCGCCTAATGTCTATTGTGCTAATAATGCCGCTCATAATTTATACACATTAAAACTTTCGGTTTGCATTCAGGCAAAAAAAAACACCCGCCGGGTATTCAAACGGGTATTTTATAAAAGCGGCAACCGGTGGATTACAGCAGGAAATCGTCCAGGGTCTTGCCTTCGTCTTCAATAGACTTCTTGATGACGGCAGGCGTACGGCCTTGGCCGGTCCAGGTTTTGCTCTCACCGTTTTCATCGGTGTACTGATATTTAGCCGGACGAGCTGCACGCTTGGTTTTACCAGTAGCTTTAGACGCGCTCATGGTTTGCAGCAATTCATTCGGATCGATACCGTCGGCAATCAGCATTTCACGATATTGCTGTAATTTGCGTGTACGTTCTTCGATTTCAGCCTGTGCCTGGCTGTCTTCATCACGGCGTTCGTTGACAACGACCTCAAGTTTCTCCAGCATTTCTTCCAGAGTCTCCAAAGTACATTCTCTAGCTTGCGCACGCAGAGTTCGGATGTTGTTAAGAATTTTAAGTGCTTCGCTCATTGTCCTAATCTCGAATAATATAAATGGGGCGTCGGGGTAATAATAGAGCGGTAGTTTCTTTTCTGCAATAGCTAGTTTG
>NZ_DASWOM010000117.1:0-10743 GCF_036398755.1 Acerihabitans sp.
TTAGCGGAAAATGTCTTGCGACACTCTCCGCTAATTTTAAAGCGAACGGCACTGGATGCTGTTCTTAATCACCTCGCCAAAACCTACCGAAGTATGGTGCTGGTTTATTAGCGCTGATTTAGTGGGGATCCCTCAGCGCCGAAGCGGGTTTTTCAGGAACATATCAGTCGTCATCCTGCGGCGTTGGCCGGGTCGCCGGGGCGGCGGCCTGGTTGGCGGCGGCATGGCCGCCCGCCGAACCGCGTCCCTCGAACCGGTATTCCGGGCGATGCCATTCCTTCACCGGCTCGGGCGCTGGAATATAAACCGGCGCGGGCGCCTTGGTCATCGGGGCGCTGACATGCTTAAGGCTCTGCGCCTCGTCGCCTTCGGCCGGCCCTTCCCGCTGCGCGTCCGGGATCGTGGTGGACGCAGGCGGCTGCTCATTGGCGATCGGCGTCTCATTGGCGATCGGCGTCGATGAGGCCGGGACCGGCTGAGCTTCAGGAGCGGACGATGCCGGCACCGGTTGAGCTTCAGGCGCGGACGATACCGGTACCGGTTGAGCTTCAGCGGTGGACGACACCGGGACCGGCTGTTCGCCTGTGACCTGAGCATCAACCGGGACACCGACCGGCGCTGTCTGTGACGCCGGCGCCAACCGCGATACCTGCATGGCGGCGATAATAGCGTCGGAAAGCAGGATGACCGCCGGTGGGATATCTACCGTCGCCGGCGTTACGCTTGCCGGCCCTTCCTGGTGCGGCAGGACCTGCGCGGACGTTTCCAGTACCTGCGGGGCAAACGAAGCGGCGGAGGAATGACGTTGCTCATCTGCGGGCCGCGCCATGTCCTCGTCGGTCGACGCGGCCGGTTGGGCTTCGGCCAGGGTCTCCCGCGCCACGTCCCGATCTTCCGGGCTGACGACGTCGGGCACCCGGCCTGCCGGCGACACTTGGGCCGGCGTCGGCTCAAGCGGAACCAGGGTTGCCGCGGGCAATTCCCGCGGCGCCAGGGCGTCGGTGGTGGCAACCGCGGCAGCGCTGTCGTCGATGATGCTGTCGAGCGCATTGGCCACCTCGCGGCCACGGGTTTCCTCCGCGCCGCCGGCACCGCTTGCGGCCTGCTCAGCCAACGCGTTTTCCGCGCGTGTCGCCGAAGGTTCCGGCAGCGGCGTCACATTTTCCGCCACGGCAGGCGCCGGTACCGGCAGCTCCGCCGCCGGCGGATTTTGCTCGAAACGTTCAATCGGCGTAATCGGATAGCTTATCCATACCTTGCCTGACGCCATCTCGGGAGAAACCACCGCGCTGCTCAGCGGCATCGGCGATTGTCCCAGATAACGTTCGTCGCGATAACGGCGGCGGCGCTGGCCGCTGACCCGCAGATGGCGCGGCGAACGGCGCGAACGGCGGGGCAGGCCCGCTTCATTGCCGTTGCGGCCTTCCTGTGCGTTATTATCCAATCCCTCGGGCGCCGGGGCGTCCTCGGTCTGGAACATAATGTCGGGCGTTGCGCCGCCGGCCTGGAACAAAATCTCAGGCTGCGATACGGTTTCCACCGGATCGCTTACGGCGGCGACCTGCGCGCCGGTGTCGGCGTCATCGGTAACCCGAACCTTCTGGGACAGATTGCGACGAGGTCGACGCGGCACGACAGGCGTAGGTTTATCGTCATCATTCACCGGCTCGGCGAGAACCACCGTTTCCGGTTCTATCACCTCGATCTCGGTTTCGATTTCGGCTTCAACCGGCAGGGGCCTGGTTTCCTGGGCCGGACGCTTATCTTCCTGGCGACGACGCGGACGGTCGGCGCGCGGTTCGCGGCGCGGCGTTTGCTCGTCCTCAAGCTGTGGTTTCGCGACGTCGAGCGCTTCGGCTTCGACCGGCGCGTTCTGGCGCTTGCCCTTGCGCAAATCGTCCCGCGGCTCGCGACGTTCGCGTGGCTCCCGCGGTTCACGCGCTTCGCGCGGCTGGCGGCCTTCCTGCGGGGCGCGCTGCTCACGCTCGCCGCCACGCTCGCCGTTACGATCCCGGCGAACGTTCTGGCGGCGCTGGCCGCGGCGATCCTGCTGCGGACGACGCGGCGCCTCGGCGGCTTCCGCGGCGGGAGCCTCTTCCTTCGGCTGCGCCGCCGGTTCGGCGGTTTTTACCGACGTATCTTCTTCCGGGTCGCTGAACCAGCTTTTCAGGCGGGTGACGGCACGGCTAAATAATCCGGCGGTTGCCGGTTCGACTACCGTGGACGCTGTAGCGGGTTTGGCGACGGCCTTGGCGCTGGTTTCCCGGGCCAGCGGCGCGGGTTCGGCAACCGCAGGCTCAGGCGCCATCGGCGGTGAATCCGGCATGACGAACGCGGCCAGGGCGGGTTGTTCAGGCAGCTTACGCTCGGCGGCCGGTTCTTCGGACGGCTGGGCCATTTCCGCTTCGTGCAACTGCGGCAACAGATAGCTCAGGGTCGGCGCTTCTTCGCCCTTGCGTACGCGCAGTACCGCGTAATGCGGGGTCTGCATTTGATCGTGCGGCACGATAATCGCCCGAACGCCGCCCTGGCGGCGTTCGATGGCGTTGACGGAGTCACGCTTTTCGTTGAGCAGGTACGAGGCAATCTGCACCGGCACGATGGCATGGACTTCGTGGGTATTCTCTTTCAGCGCTTCTTCTTCAATCAGGCGCAGAATCGACAGCGACAGCGATTCGTTATCACGAATGGTGCCGGTACCGCCGCAGCGCGGGCACACATGATGACTGGATTCGCCCAAAGACGGACTCAGGCGCTGGCGCGACAGCTCCAGCAAACCAAAGCGCGAGATGCGGCCGATCTGGATGCGCGCGCGATCCTGGCGCACGGATTCACGCAGGCAATTTTCCACCTCGCGCTGGTGACGCACCGGGGTCATATCGATAAAGTCGATGACGATAAGGCCGCCCAGGTCGCGCAGGCGTAACTGACGGGCGATTTCGTCCGCGGCTTCCAGGTTGGTGTTAAAGGCGGTTTCCTCGATATCCCCCCCGCGGGTTGAACGGGCGGAGTTGATATCGATGGCGGTCAGCGCTTCGGTGGTGTCGATAACGATGGAACCGCCGGAGGGCAGGCGCACTTCGCGCTGGAAGGCGGATTCTATCTGCGATTCAATCTGGTAATGGCTGAACAACGGAATTTCGCCGCTGTACAATTTGATTTTGCTGCTGAAATCGGGGCGCCCGAGGGAAGCGATATGCTCTTTCGCTTTTTCCAGCACTTTGGGGTTATCAATCAGGATCTCGCCGATATCAGGACGCAGATAGTCGCGAAAGGCGCGAACGATGACGTTGCTTTCCTGATGGATCAGGAAAGGCGCCGGACGCCCTTCGGCGGCTTTTTTTATCGCTTCCCAATGCTTGATGCGAAAAGCCAGGTCCCACTGCAGCGCGTCGGCGGATTTACCCACGCCCGCGGTACGGACGATAAGGCCCATGCCGTCGGGCAGTTCCAGCGACGACAGCGCTTCCTTCAGCTCAGTGCGATCATCGCCCTCGATACGACGGGAGATCCCGCCGGCACGGGGATTGTTAGGCATCAGCACCAGATAACTGCCGGCCAGGCTGATAAAGGTGGTGAGCGCCGCGCCTTTGTTGCCGCGTTCTTCCTTATCGACCTGGACAATCACTTCCTGTCCTTCGCGCAGCACGTCTTTGATATTCGGGCGGCCGTGGGAAGCGTATTGCGCGGGAAAATACTCGCGGGCAATTTCTTTCAGGGGTAGGAATCCGTGACGCTCGGCGCCGTAATCGACAAACGCCGCTTCAAGGCTTGGCTCAATTCGGGTGATTTTACCCTTGTAAATATTAGCTTTTTTCTGTTCATGACCCGGGCTTTCAATATCCAGATCATACAGCTTCTGGCCATCTACCAGAGCAACGCGCAACTCTTCTTGCTGAGTTGCGTTGATTAACATTCTCTTCATCGTAACTTACTCTTTTTTATGCATTGGCATCAGAGCTGCGGGCAAAAAAACGCATGACCGGGTGATAACCGACGGCCCCGTGACTTGTCGCGAAACCGTCAACCTCACGGTTGTCGCTCGCAGAGGGGCGCATTGTTTCGGTAGCCTGTTTTCGGAGAGAAAGACAGCGCATTTACAGCGGGAATAGCGTCTGATAACGGTCGCCAGAACGAATCCCTTTTGCCGGCCAAGCTGCAATCCGCAGCCCGCTAACTGCCTGATTAATCACTACGTCTTACGCCATTGCCGCGTGTATGATTATTCAGGCAAATTTAAAAATTCCACGATTTCTCGCCTTTAACGCGCGCAGAGTGGAAAGTTTATACATTATTCCACCGCTGACACTCATATAGCAAGGCGACTTTACCTCTTGGCAACAAGATTCCGACTTATGGTTACATTTCTGCCTGGCCCGCCTGCTGCGCGGCTGAAATTCACCCGAAAAACTTTTTTACCAATTAAAGCACAGTTAAGCACAGAAAAAGGAGTGGCGCTATGGTGGCGGTATATTTAGAATCGCCTCCCATGAATGAAAATAATGTAGCCGTACAGTTTATAACCGTTTCCGCGGATGAGGCAGGCCAGCGGATCGACAACTTTTTGCGTACCCGATTAAAAGGCGTACCGAAGAGCATGATTTATCGCATCGTGCGAAAAGGGGAAGTGCGGGTCAATAAAAAACGCATCAAGCCGGAATATAAGTTGCTTGACGGCGATGTCCTGCGCATCCCGCCGGTGCGCCAGTCCGCGCCGGATGAAACCGCCGTCTCGCCGCTGCTGGATAAAGTGGCGGCGTTGGCGGAAGCGGTGCTATATGAAGACGACCACCTGCTGATCCTGAACAAACCCTCCGGCACGGCGGTGCACGGCGGCAGCGGTCTAAGCTTCGGCGTGATAGAAGGACTGCGCGCGCTGCGTCCGGACGCCCGTTTCCTGGAATTGGTGCACCGCCTGGATCGTGATACCTCCGGGGTGTTGCTGGTGGCCAAAAAACGGTCCGCCCTGCGTTTGCTGCACGAGCAGCTGCGCATGAAAGGCATGCAAAAGGATTACCTGGCGCTGGTGGCCGGGGAGTGGCCGTCGCAGACCAAGACGGTCAGCGCGCCGCTGCTGAAAAATATCCTCGCCAGCGGCGAACGTATCGTACGGGTGGGCGATGACGGCAAACCGTCGGAAACGCGCTTTAAGGTGGAAGAGCGTTTTGTCCACGCCACTTTGGTTAAAGCCAGCCCGGTGACCGGGCGCACCCACCAGATTCGCGTCCATGCCCAATATGCCGGTCATCCGATTGCCTTTGACGATCGCTACGGCGACGCGCAATTCGACCAGCAGCTCAAGGGATCGGGCCTGCACCGGCTGTTTTTACATGCCGCCGCCCTGCGTTTCGATCATCCCGCCACCGGCGAAACCATGCGTATCGAAGCACCGCTGGATAAAGGCCTGCGCCATTGCCTGGTTTACCTGCGCGCCAACGATAAATAAGTTTACCCGGTTGCCGGCGCGCCGGGTTCAGGAGATGGCCCGAGCGTTCGCCAGCAGCGGGTTTATCCCCTCGTTGCGCAGCATCGCGGTCAGCGCCATCAGGGGCAGGCCGATCAGCGCATTGGGATCGCGCCCCTCGAGCGCGTCGAACAGGGTGATTCCCAGGCCTTCGCTCTTGAAACTGCCCGCGCTGTGCAGCGGCTGGTCCAGCGCCACATAACCGGCTATTTCCGCGTCGGTCAGGGTGCGAAAGGTGACATGGAAGGGTTCCACCGTGCGCTGTATCGCGCCTGTGAGGCTGTTAAGCAGCGCCAAACCGGTATAAAACGTTACGCGCCGGCCGCTGGCTTGCCGCAGCTGGCCGATGGCGTTCTCGCGCGTATGGGGTTTGCCGGTAATGCGGCCCTCAAGCACGCAGCATTGATCGGAGCCGATAATCAGATGGGCGGGGTAACGGCCCGCCAGGGCGCGGGCTTTGCCCTCGGCCAGGCGCAGCACCATGCGCTCCGCCGATTCGTCCGCACGCTTCGTTTCGTCGATGTCCGGCGCGACGGCGATAAACGGCAGAGTCAATTTTTCCATGAGCGCGCGGCGAAACGGTGACGAGGAAGCCAAGACAATTTTGCACATATTTTTTCATCCAACGATGGCGTATTTCAGTGCGCCATTTTAAACTGTTCGCCGCTTCGGAAGCGAATATTGATGAAAGGCGGGTAAATATGGCCTTTTTCTTTGACTCTATGTCGTTACAAAGTTAATATGCGCGCCCTATGCAAAAAGTAAAATTACCCCTGACTATCGATGCGGCCCGTACTGCACAGAAGCGCCTGGACTATGCTGGTGTCTATGCGCCTGAGCAGGTAAAGCGTATTGCCGAATCCGTGGTAAGTGTGGATAGTGATGTTCAGGCGTCGTTGTCATTTAATATTGATAATCAACGCCTGGCGGTGATCGACGGCAGTGCGGACGTCGCGGTGACGCTCTTGTGCCAGCGCTGCAATCAGCCGTTCGCCCATCAGGTACACACGACATTTTGTTTCAGCCCGGTTGTCACCGACGAGCAGGCTGAAGCATTGCCGGAAGCGTATGAAGCGGTTTATGTCGATGGTTTCGGCGAGATAGATTTGCTGGCAATGATTGAAGATGAAGTTATTCTTTCGCTGCCGATCGCACCGGTTCATGATACTGAACACTGTGAAGTGTCCGACGCGGAGCAGGTATTCGGCAAGCTGCCGTCCGAGGTTGAAAAACCTAACCCGTTTTCCGTATTAGCCAGTTTAAAGCGAAAGTAATTAAGGAGTAAGGTCCATGGCCGTACAACAGAATAAACCCACCCGTTCTACCCGTGGCATGCGCCGTTCACACGACGCGCTGACCACCTCTACCGTATCAGTGGACAAAGTCTCCGGTGAAACCCACCTGCGTCACCACATCACCGCCGACGGTTTCTACCGCGGTCGCAAAGTTATCGCCAAGTAATTACAAGGCGATACATTGATACGTCTAACCCTGGCGTTAGATGCTATGGGCGGCGACTTCGGTCCCGCCGTGACAGTGCCTGCTGCATTGCAGGCACTGGCTTATCATCCGCAATTAACCTTGCTGCTTGTCGGCAGTTCCGCTGCGATAAATCCTTTACTGATAAAAACTGATTCCGTTCTGCTTGAGCGATTGACGGTTGTTCCCGCCGAATCCGTTATTGCCAGTGACGCCAAACCATCCCAGGCCATCAGGGCGAGCCGCGGCACCTCGATGCGCGTCATGCTTGAGCTTCTCAAGGATGGCAAGGCCCAGGCCTGCGTCAGCGCCGGCAATACCGGGGCGCTGATGGGATTGGCGAAAATGCTGCTCAAACCGCTGGACGGCATCGAGCGTCCGGCGCTGATGACCGTCTTGCCGCATCAGCAGCGCGGCAAGACGGTGGTGCTGGACCTCGGCGCCAACGTGGAATGCGACGGGGCGATGCTGGCCCAGTTCGCTATTATGGGCGCGGTGATGGCGGAGGATATCGTGGGTGTGGACAACCCGCGGGTGGCGCTGCTGAATATCGGCGAGGAAGAGACCAAGGGCCTGGATAATATCCACCAGGCCGCGGCGCTGCTCAGAAGTATTCCGTCAATCAATTATATAGGTTATCTTGAAGCCAACGAGTTGCTGACAGGGAAGACCGATGTGCTGGTCTGCGATGGGTTTGTCGGCAATGTCACATTAAAGACCATGGAAGGGGTGATAAGACTATTTCTGTCTTTGCTTAAATCCTCAGGGGACGGCGGCAGGCAGGGTTGGCTGATGAAACTCGTCAAGCGCTGGGTGAAAAAACGCCTTGCCCGCCAATTCGGCCATCTTAATCCCGACCAGTATAATGGCGCTTGCCTGTTAGGTTTGCGTGGCACGGTTATCAAAAGCCACGGGGCGGCGAATCAGCGCGCGTTTACCGTCGCTATCGAACAGGCAATGCAAGCGGTGGAGCGGCGGATTCCCGAGCGGATTGCCGCGCGCCTTGATGCGGTTTTACCCAAGAGTGATTAAGCGTACATGTATACAAAGATTCTCGGTACCGGCAGCTTTCTGCCGGCACAAATAAGGTCGAATGCGGACCTGGAAAAAATGGTGGATACCTCCGACGAATGGATCGTGACGCGTACCGGTATTCGTGAGCGCCGCATTGCCGGCGCGGAAGAAACCGTATCCACCATGGGTTACATCGCCGCGCGGCATGCGCTGGAAATGGCGGACGTCGAGGCGGCCAAGGTGGGTTTGATCATCGTCGCCACCACCTCCTCGAGCAACGCCTTTCCCAGCTCGGCGTGCGAAATCCAGCATCATCTGGGCATTCGCGACACCATCTCTTTTGACATGGCGGCGGCCTGCGCCGGTTTTGCCTACGCCCTGAGCGTGGCGGATCAATATGTTAAACACGGCGCGGTGGAATATGCGCTGGTCATAGGCTCCGATACCTTGAGCCGCACCCTGGACCCCACCGATCGCGGGACGCTTATCCTGTTTGGCGACGGCGCGGGCGCGGTGCTGCTCGGCCGCTCCGATCAGCCGGGCATTTTGTCGACCCATTTGCACGCGGACGGGCGCTATGGCGATTTGTTGACCCTGCCGTACCACAGCCGCATCGATCCGACCGCGCCGGCGTTCCTGACCATGTCGGGCAACGAGGTGTTCAAGGTGGCGGTGACCGAACTGGCGCACATTGTCGATGAAACCCTGAACGCCAATCATTTGGAACACTCTGCGCTGGACTGGCTGGTGCCGCACCAGGCCAACCTGCGCATCATTACCGCCACGGCAAAACGCCTGAGCATGAGCATGGATAAGGTGGTGGTGACCCTGGATCGCCACGGCAATACCTCCGCCGCCTCGGTGCCGCTGGCATTGGACGAAGCGGTGCGCGACGGCCGGATTCAGCGCGGGCAGCTGGTTATGCTCGAGGCATTCGGCGGCGGTTTCACCTGGGGTTCGGCCTTGATTCGGTTTTGAATTGACAGGAAAATAAAAATGACAGTATTGGCAATGGTATTTCCGGGCCAGGGATCCCAGACCGTCGGAATGCTGGCGGAGCTGGCCGCACAATTTCCCCAGGTTGAGGCCACCTTCGCAGAAGCGTCCGCCGCGTTAGGCTACGATGTGTGGCGGTTGACCCAGCAAGGTCCGGTGGAAGAGCTGAATAAAACCTGGCAAACCCAGCCGGCGCTGCTAACGGCCTCGGTGGCTATCTGGCGCGTCTGGCAGCAGCAGGGCGGACAACAGCCGGCATGGCTGGCCGGCCATAGCCTGGGTGAATACTCGGCGCTGGTCTGCGCGGGCGTGCTGGATTTCGCCCCGGCGGCGCGGCTGGTCGCGCTGCGCGGCAGGCTGATGCAGGAAGCCGTGCCGGCGGGTGTCGGCGCCATGTCGGCCATTATCGGCCTGGACAACGCCGCCATCGAGCAGGCTTGCCGTGAAGCGGCGCAGGGACAGGTCGTGTCGCCGGTGAATTTCAACTCGCCCGGCCAGGTGGTTATCGCCGGGCATAAAGAAGCGGTCGAGCGTGCGGGCGCGGCATGCAAGGCGGCCGGCGCGAAACGCGCTTTGCCGTTGCCGGTCAGCGTACCCTCGCACTGCGCGTTGATGAAACCCGCCGCGGATAAGCTGGCGCAGGCATTGGCGGACATGGTTTTTTCCACCCCCGGCGTGCCGGTGGTGAATAACGTTGACGTGAGGGCGGAAACGGATCCGGACGCGATACGCCTGGCCCTGGTGCGCCAGCTGTACAATCCGGTGCGCTGGACCGAAACGGTTCAATACCTCGCCGCGCAGGGGGTCGACCAGGTGCTGGAAGTCGGGCCGGGCAAAGTGCTGACCGGCTTGACCAAACGCATCGCCGATACCCTTTCCGGCGCGGCGATTAACGATCCCGCGTCGCTGGCCGCGGCGCTTGGGCACTGATTATGGGGAATTCCATGAGTTTTGAAGGCAAGATAGCGCTGGTCACCGGCGCCAGCCGCGGGATCGGCCGCGCCATCGCCGAAATGCTGGCCGAGCGCGGCGCGACGGTAATAGGCACGGCCACCAGCGGGCAGGGCGCCGACGGTATCAGCGCCTATCTGGGCAATCGGGGCAAAGGACTGGAGTTGAATGTCTCCGACCTCGCATCTATTGATTCTCTTTTAGAGAAAATGCGCGCAGAATTTGGCGAAGCTGATATTTTAGTGAATAATGCCGGAATCACGCGTGATAATCTGCTGATGCGCATGAAGGAAGACGAATGGCAGTCTATCCTTGATACTAACCTGACATCCGTTTTCCGCATGTCAAAGGCGGTAATGCGCGCGATGATGAAAAAGCGTTACGGCAGAATCATTACCATTGGTTCTGTTGTAGGCTCCATGGGTAACGCCGGGCAAGCGAATTATGCTGCGGCCAAAGCCGGATTGATTGGCTTTAGCAAATCGTTGGCTCGTGAAGTCGCCTCGCGCGGCATCACGGTAAACGTGGTGGCGCCCGGTTTTATTGCGACTGATATGACTGAAGCGTTGACAGATGAACACCGTGCGGACATTTTGTCCCGGATTCCGGCAAATCGTCTTGGCTCTCCGCAAGAAATTGCCAGTGCTGTTGCTTTTTTCGCCTCCGAGGAGGCGGCATACATTACCGGTGAAACGATCCATGTCAACGGCGGCATGTATATGCTGTAAAAAGCACGAAAATCATTTGCGTTATTTGTGGTAAACACCGCAAAATAGCATAAAATCGTGGTTTGACCAGCCGGGATTTAGTTGCATCTTTTTCAACATTTTATACACTAC
>NZ_DASWOM010000118.1:0-11462 GCF_036398755.1 Acerihabitans sp.
GCCGAACTCAGTAGTGAAACGCCGTAGCGCCGATGGTAGTGTGGGGTCTCCCCATGCGAGAGTAGGGAACTGCCAGGCATCCAATAGTGACGAAGCCCTCTGTGCAAACAGAGGGCTTTTTCATGTCCGTAAAGCTGGGGGCTGACTACGCGAGCGCGAGAGTCGGACAATCGGCATTGCCGGGTGAACGGAGCCGCAGGCTGTTCCCCGGCCTGCCCGATTATAGCGCCAGGCCGGCCTCGCTAAGCCGATTGCCGCTTTTCGTATCAAATAAATGCAGGCTTTCCGCCCTGGCTTCCAGCCACAGTGGTTGCCCCGGCTGACACTCAAGGCGGCCGGCAAACTGGATATGCAGCGGGAAGCCGCTCCAGTCCACATGCAGCAGACTGGTCTCGCCGGTCACCTCCATAATGCGCAAGGTGGCGGCGGGCTGGCTTGAAGTTTCAAGGCGCAGGAAATCGTGCGGGCGGATGCCCAGCGTCACCGGCGCATCTGCCTGTCGTTTCGCGGCGGCGTGCCATTTTGCCGGCAATGGGAACCACAGTTCGCCGCAGCGCACGCCCGCCAGGCCGGTACGCTCTTCAATCAGGCCCTCCAGCAGGTTCATCGGCGGCGAGCCGATAAAACGCGCCACGAAGGTATTGACCGGGCGATCGTAAATGTCCAGCGGCCTGCCTTGCTGGGCGATATTGCCCTCATTCATGACCACGATCCGATCGGCCAGGGTCATGGCCTCCACCTGGTCGTGGGTAACATATACCGTGGTGGTTTTTAACTGCTGATGCAACGATTTAATCTCGGCGCGCAGCTCCATGCGCAGCTGGGCATCCAGATTGGACAAGGGTTCGTCGAACAGGAATACCCGGGGATTGCGCACCATCGCCCGACCCATGGCCACCCGCTGGCGCTGCCCGCCGGACAGCGCCTTCGGCAGCCGCTGCAACAGGCGTTCGATACCCAACATGCGGGCGACCTGCTCTACCTTGCTTTGCTGCTCCGGGCGCGGCACCTTTTTCACCTGCATATGGAACGCCAGGTTTTCCGCCACCGTCAGGTGCGGATAAAGCGCGTAGCTTTGGAACACCATGGCGATATCCCGATCCGCCGGATCCAGGTCGTTTATTCGTTGCTTATCGATAAAAATATCGCCGTCGGATACCGTATCAAGCCCGGCCAGCAGGCGCAGCAAGGTGGACTTGCCGCAGCCGGAAGGACCGACCAATACCGTAAAACAGCCGTCGGGGATGGTTAAATCCAGCGGGTTGAGTACGGTCTGTTTGCCATAACGTTTAGTGACCTTGATAAGTTCTACGCTGGCCATGGATTATTCCTCACCGGCAAGGGATTGAAGGGAAGCCCGATCGGGATACTGACGCGGCGAGCTGCCGATGGCCTGGCCGGCGACACGAATGCCCCAGCGCAGCGCCTGGCGACGGTTATAGCCATAAAGCAGGGCGCTGAGAAACCCGGCGTTAAAACTGTCGCCGGCGCCGATGGTGTCTTTGATCTCGACGCGCTCCGCGGCGCGGGTAAATTCGCCCTGCGCCTCGTATACCGTGGCGCCCTTTGCCCCGCGCTTAACCACGCAGGCGCCGCCGGGGGTGAGCCGCGCCGCCAGCGTTTTCCCGGCCGCCGCCAGGTCGTCGCAGTCCGCCAGGCCCAGGGTTTCCACTTCATTTAATAATAAATAGTCGCAGTCGCCGAGCCAGCGGGCGATATCCCGGCGCAGGCCGTCGTGCCAGCCGTCGGGCGGCCAGCCGGTGTCCACCGCAACCTGGAAACCGCGCCGGCGCAGCGTGGCCAGCAGCTCGGGATATTCGGTTAGCAGACGCAGACACAGGAAGGTACCGCATAACAGGACGATATCCCCCGGCGACGCCTGGGGCGGCAGTTGCAGCAGCACGTCTTGCCGCGTCAGGCGCACGATGTGCCCCTGGTTGCTGAAAAAGGTACGCTCGTTATCGGGATGAGTCAGGCCGACCGTTAGCGAGGTTTCGCAGGCATAACGCGGCCAAAAGGGCGCGCTGTCGGTAAAATAGCCCGCCAGCCAGGCGGAAAAATGATCGTCTCCCTGATTGGCAACCGCCCGGTGCGGCGTGCCCAGCGCCGCCAGCGCCAGCGCGCAGTTGCCGGCCGAACCGCCGGGACGCATGGCGCTGTGGTCCAGCATGGCCTCGGTTCCCCGCGCGGGCCAATGGTGCAGGGTGCCCATGATAAGATCAATATTGATATTGCCTACCACGTACAGCGTGGCGTCGGTTGTGGATATAGTCATGAAGGTATCCGGTTCGTTCCTTTTTTTAACCCTTGCTGCCGCCGTTGGTTAACCCGCTTACCAGGGATTTTTGCAGCCAAATGGCGATAAACAGCGGCGGCACCGAGGCCAGGATACCGACGGCGGCGATAAGGCCATCGTCGGTAGCCCGGCCGGCGGTAAATCCGGCGATGGTCACCGGCAGCGTTTGCGCCTGGATATTGTTGGTGAATAACAAGGCATAAAAAAATTCATCCCAGGCCAGCAGCCAGCCGAATACCGCCGAGGCGGCAACCGCGGGTTTTGCCAGCGGCAGGGTAATGCGCAACAGCACCTGCCAAAAGCGCAGGCCGTCGAGACGGGCCGCCTGTTCGATATCCAGCGGTAGCGCGTCGAACTGGTTTTTCAGCATCCAGGTCAGGAACGGCAGGATAAGCGAGCAGTACACCAATACCAGTCCAAGATGGGTATTTAATAACGACAGCTGCTGCAGCACAAAATACAACGGCAGGACAAACGCCACCGGCGGCACCATATATATGGCCAGGCTGCCCATTAGCCAGCCCTCGCGGCCGGGATAGCGCGAAAAGCTGAACGCCGCCGGCACCGCCAGCAGCAGTGAAATCAACGTCGCGCCGGTGGCAATCACCATGCTGTTGGCCAGCGCGTGCAGGAACAACGCGCCCGGCTGTCCCGGTACCAGCGACAGTAGGCGGGCATAGCGGCTGAAATCCCATTGCCGCGGCAGCCATTCCAGCGGGATGCGCGCCAAATCCGCCGCCGAGCTAACGCTCATCAAAAACAGCCACAGCATGGGCGCCAGGATGGTTATCGCCAGCAGCAGCGCCGCCGCGTAACGCAAAATAATGCGGACCCTGCGTTTCATGGTGTTATCCCCCGACGGCGCTGACGAGATAGCATCAGCATATAAATGGCAATCAGTATCCCGCACAGGAGGGTCATCAGAATGGCATAGGCGGCGCCGCTGCCGGCGCGCAGATAGCTAAACGACTCCTGATAGACAAAAAAGCTGAGGGTCTTGGTGCTGTCCACCGGCCCGCCGCGGGTCATGACATAAATAATGTCGAATATCTTGAAGGCGTCGATGGTACGTAATATCAACGCCACGCCCAGCGGAGCCAGGATGGCCGGCAGGGTGATGGCGCGAAAACGGCGCCAGGCGGAGGCGCCGTCGATGCGCGCCGCCTCGAACAGATCCTCCGGGATCGATTGCAGCGCCGCCAGGGTCAGCAGCGTCACCAACGGGTAGTTTTTCCAGATATCGGCAATCATCACCGCGTTCATGGCCGAGTCGGGGGATCCGAGCCAGCTGCGGTAACGATCGATTAACCCGGTTTGCGTCAGCAACGCATTGACGCTGCCGTAATCGGGATTGAAGTTAAGCCGCCACATCATGGCGTTAACGATGGTCGGCAGCGCCCAGGGCAGGATCACCAGCACGCGCAGCAGGCCGCGGCCGTAAAATTGCTGATTGAGCAGCAGGGCCACCAATACGCCGATAACGCCTTCAAAGGCCACCGACACCAGGGTGAAATAGAGCGTTCGCGCCAACGCCGCCAGGAAATCCGGGTCGGTCAATGCATAGAGATAGTTGGCGAAACCCACATAAGCGGGTACCGCGCCGCCGCCAATCAGCGCGGCGTCGGTAAAGCTGAGCCATAGGGTCCGCGCCAGCGGCCAGGCGGTCAGCAAAAACATCATCACCAGCATGGGCGCCAGCAGCACCCATGCCTGACGACGCTCACGTTGCGGCAAACTGAGCATAGCCAAATCCTTAACGCAGCCGTTCCGCGCCTTTGGTCGCCGCCTGCAGGGCCGCTTCCGGCGTTGCCTGGTTTTGCAGCACCTGTTGCAGATTTTGCTGCAGCACATTGGACAGCTGTGAATAGGCGGGGATGGCCGGACGGGACAACATGACGTTCAGGGATTGCTTCGCCGCGGCGATTAACGGCTCCTGGCCTTGCTGCACCTTGGGGTCGTCATAGGAAGATTTCCAGATGGGCAGGCTCAGACGCGAATATTTGTCCTGTACCGGCTGCGAGGTCATATAGCTGATATATTGCCATGCCTGCTCGGGATGCTGGCTGGCTTTGGCAATGCCCAGACCCATCGAACCGTTGACCGCCGAGACGTCGCCGGCCTTGGCGCCCGGTGCCGGCACAATGCCGACGTCGCCGGCCACTTTACTCTGTTTCGGGTCGTTGGCCATGTTGTACATATAGGTCCAGTTCAGCGCAAAAGCCGCGTCGCCGTTGGAGAACGCTTTGCGCACATCTTCTTCCAGGTATTCACGCGAGTTGGGATTGGTCAGGCCTTTATCCAGTGTTTCCTTCATATAATTAACCGCTTGCAGCGAGCCTGGGTTAGTGAAATCCAGCTTGCCGGCGGTGAAGAAATCGCCTTTATAGGCCGAGACCAGCGTGGTGTAATCACAAATCAGCGCCTCCGCCTGCGACCAGCTCCATACCAGGGGATATTTCACGATGCCTTTTTGCTTGAGGATCTCGGACTGCTGCTCGACCTGCTGCCAGGTCTGCGGCGGCGTGGTTATACCGGCTTTGCTTAACATCGCCTTGTTGTAATACAGATATTTGGTGTCGAGGATCCAGGGTAGACCCCAGACCTTATCCTGATAAGTCACGGTGCTCATGGCGCCGGGGAAAATCTTTTTGCTGTCGTCGGCATTAATACGAGCCGTAACGTCCTGCAATAAACCGAACTTGGTAAACTCCGCCGGCCAGATGGCGTCAAACAGCACCACATCGTAGCCATTGCCGCCCGCGCCGCGCGCCGCGACGATTTTATCATGCAGAGCTTCGTAGGGAACGAATTCCAGATTGACGTCGATATCCGGATGCTGCTGGGTGAAATCGGTGGTCATGGCGCGGATATCGTTTTCGCTGTAGGCGGCTTGGGTCATAAACAGCGCGTTGATTTGGGTTTTAGCCTGGGCTTGCGCGGGGAGTCCCAGCGCGAGGAACGACAACGCGCAGAGCGTCAGGGCAGGATAGAAGGCCTTCATTTTCATGTTCTCTCCGGAATCAGATGGTGTGCTTGGGGGTAATTAAATCAATTTGATTGCTTTAATGGACGAAAGCAATGCCTAACTTTCCAGCTTGTGATCGCAATCGCGCCACATTTATTTAACATACCGGTTAATAACTGCCGTTACACTACCCATAAACTTGCAATAGCCGTGCCGACAATCCCCGTCCGTGATTAATAAATCAATTTGATTGCTATATAACAAGCCCACATACTGGCGCCACAGGCGGCAAAGGCTATGGACTCATGAGAACATCAGGAACCAATTTACAGCATGCCAGGGCGCATAACCGGCGTGTGGTCATCGAGGCTATTCGGTTGAATGGAGAACTGACCCGGGCGGAATTGGCGCGCCTTACGGCTCTGACGCCGCAAACCGTCTCCAATATCGCGGCCGAGCTTGGTCAAGCCGGGGTCTTGTCCTCTCATGCGCCGCGGCACGCCGGCGGACGCGGCCAGCCGGCGGTGCCGATGACGCTTAATCCGGACAGCGCCTATTCGATAGGAATTCATCTCGATCACCAGACCCTGCTTATCGTGCTGGTCGATCTTACCGGCAACGTACGCTTTCGCCGCCTTTGCCTGGTGCAAAAGCCCCAGCCTGGTGCAACCCTGGCGTTAATCAAACAGCTGCTGGCGGAAATGAAACAACAGGCGCCAGTCGACTGGGGCAAAATGCTGGGGATCGGGGTGGTTATGCCGGGCCCCTTTGGCGTAGAGGGCTTGTCGTCCGAGGGACCGACTACCCTGCACGGCTGGGAAAATGTCGACGTGGTGGCGGAACTCACGCTGGCCACCGGCCTGCCGGTGACATTGGAGAACGACGCCACGGTGGCCGCCATCGGCGAGCGGTTTCACGGCGTGGCCAAGCAGCTGGACTCGTTTATCTATCTGTATATCGGCACCGGACTGGGCGCGGGTATATTTACCGACGGCCACATCTACACCGGCCATGCGCATAATGCCGGCGAGGTGGGCCATATGGTGGTGCAGCCCGGCGGACGCCTATGCTCCTGCGGCAACCATGGCTGCCTCGAGCGCTATTTATCCCTGCAATCGGCCTATGAGGCCTGCGGACTTGATCCCATGACCGCCATGCCCGAGGATCTGCTGCAGGTGGATCAGGGAAGCTTTGACCGCTGGATAGACTCGGCCCTGCCGGCGACCCGGCAGGCCATCAATATCCTTGAATGCGTTTTTGATGCCGAAGCGGTAATTATCGGCGGGCAGATGCCGCAGCAGCTGGTGGAAAAAATTGTCGGTCGCCTGCATCCGCTGCTGCGTTCGGTGCGCAGCAAATACAGCGACGGGCACCGCGTCAGGATCGGGTTGAACGGCACCGACACCGCCGCGCTGGGCGCGGCGGCGCTGCCGATATTCGATGAATTCAATCCGCAATATGAGGTGTTGCTGAAATAACCGGGGCGGCGCCCCGGAGATCGATCAATGCAGGATCTGTGACAGGAACGCCCGGGTGCGCTCCGATTTCGGCTGGGTGAAAAATTCGTCCGGCGCGGATTGCTCGACGATCTCCCCGCGATCCATAAAGATCACCCGATCGGCGACGGTACGGGCAAAACCCATTTCATGGGTGACGCACAGCATGGTCATACCGTCGTTGGCCAGGCCTATCATGGTATCGAGCACCTCCTTGACCATTTCCGGATCCAGCGCCGATGTGGGTTCATCAAACAGCATGATTTTCGGCTTCATACATAATGAACGGGCAATGGCCACCCGCTGCTGCTGGCCGCCGGACAGTTGACCGGGAAATTTATGCGCGTGTTCGACAATCCGCACCCGCTGCAGATAATGCATCGCCAGCTCCTCGGCCTCTTTTTTCGGCATCTTGCGCACCCAGATGGGCGCCAGGGAGCAGTTTTGCAGCACCGTCAGATGGGGGAACAAATTGAAATGCTGAAAAACCATGCCCACTTCGGTGCGCACGCGTTCGATATTACGCAGATCGTCATTTAAAACGGTACCGTCCACCACGATGGTGCCCTGCTGATGCTCTTCCAGGTGGTTAATGCAGCGGATGGTGGTGGACTTGCCCGAACCGGAAGGGCCGCACAACACAATGCGTTCGCCGGCCTTCACCTGCAAATTGATATCTTTCAATACATGGAACTGACCGAACCACTTATTGACGTTTTCCAGCGTAATCATCAATCGGTCAGTCTGGATGGCGTTGTTGTCGCTCATTATTTACCTCAATGGGTGGAGGAATGCCCGGTTTGAAAGCGCCTTTCCAAATGTTGGCTATAGCGGGACATGCTAAAACAAAAAATCCAGTAGACAGCCGCGGCGAAGACATAGCCTTCGGTCGACATCCCGAGCCATGCCGGATCTACCGTGGCCTGCTGCACGCTGCTAAACAAGTCGAACAAACCGATAATCACCACCAGGCTGGTATCTTTGAACAGCGCAATGATGGTGTTGACCAGTCCGGGAATGACCATTTTCAGGGCCTGCGGCAGGATCACCAGTCCCTGGGTTTTCCAATACCCCAGCGCCAGCGATTCAGCCGCCTCATACTGGCCCTTGGGCAGGGCCTGCAGGCCGCCGCGCACCACTTCCGCCACGTAGGCCGACTGAAACATGATAACCCCGACCAGCGCCCGGATAAGCTTATCGATATTGGTCCCTTCGGACAGAAACAGCGGCAGCATGACCGAGGACATGAACAACACGGTAATCAGCGGCACGCCGCGCCAGAACTCGATAAAGATAATGCAAAACCACTGCACCACCGGCATCCTGGACCGCCGGCCCAGCGCCAGCAGCACCCCCAGCGGCAGCGCCCCGGCAATGCCCACCGCCGCGATGATAAGCGTCAGGGTCAGGCCGCCCCACAGGCGGGTCTCAACCCGGGATAAACCGAAAAACCCGCCATACAGCATCAGCCAGGTAAATAAGGGGAACGCCACCGCCCAACAGGCGATATAGCGCCCGCGGCGGGGCATTCCTTTCCAGAACATCGGCAGCAGGCTCAGCAACCCGACCAGAAGGGTGAGGTTAATGCGCCAGCGCTGGTCGAAGGGGTACAAGCCGTACATAAACTGGCCGAAACGGGCATGGATAAAGACCCAGCAGGCGCCGTCTTTGGTACAGTCGGCACGCGTGGTGCCCACCCAGTTGGCCTGCAATACCAGCCAGTTCAGCAGCGGGGGAATAATAACCCACAGCAGCCACAGGCAAAACAGCGTCAACAGGCTATTGGACAGGCTGGAAAACAGGTTCTGGCGTATCCATAACACCGCCAGGGCCAGCCGGCTGCGAGAGGCTGTCGCTATGGGTTCATGTGGATTTATTGTCATGGTCATGAGTGTCTCTTAGCGCTCAACCAATGCTTTACGCCGGTTGTAAATGTTCATTAAGAACGAAATCGCCAGGCTGATAATCAGGTAAACCGACATGGTGATGGCGATGGTTTCAATTGCCTGCCCGGTCTGGTTCAGCACCGTGCCGGCAAACAGCGACACCATATCCGGATAACCGATGGCGGCCGCCAGCGAGGAGTTTTTGACGATATTGAGATACTGGCTGGTCAGGGGCGGGATAATGACACGCATCGCCTGCGGCAGGATTACCTGGTTCAACGTGACCGGATTCGGCAGCCCCAGCGAACGAGCCGCTTCATGCTGGCCAAAAGGCACCGACTGGATGCCGGAGCGGATGACTTCGGCGATAAAGGTCGAGGTATAGACCGACAGCGCCAGCGTCAGGGCGGCGAGTTCGGGAATAAGCACCATGCCGCCGCGAAAGTTGAATCCGTGCAGCTCCGGCACGTCCCAATGGACCGCCACGCCGAAAAACCACTGCGCGCCGGCGGGCAGGACAAGCAGCAGCAGGATAATCCAGGGCCAGCTGCGGCGCAGTTCACCGGTGGCCATTTGGTGGCGGCGGTTAATGCGGAACAGGGCCGCCGACGCCAGTATGGCGATGAGCAATGCCACCAGGCTGGCGAGTGCGCCTTCGCCCAGGACCGGGGTAGGCATATAGAGTCCGCGGTTGCTGAGAAAAGCCACGTCGAAGGCGTTTACCGCCTGGCGGGGACCGGGCAGGTTGCGCAGCACGGCGAAATACCAGAAAAAGATTTGCAGCAGCGGAGGGATATTCCGAAAAGTTTCGATATAGATGGTCGACAGTTTACGTAACAGCCAGTTTTCCGACAGCCGCGACAGTCCGATAAAAAAACCGATCAGGGACGCGAAAACAATACAAAGCGCGGAGACGAGCAGCGTATTGAGCAGCCCGACGATAAACACCCGTGCGTAGGTATCGCCCTGCTCAAAGGGAATAAGATGCTGGACGATGCCGAAACCGGCGGCGCCGCTAAGGAAACCAAAGCCGGATGTAATGCCGCGGTTGCTGAGATTGGTCAGCGTGTTGTGCAGGATGTAGCCGCCAAAGGCCACCACCACCACCACGGCCAGTATCTGGTAGATCCAGGCGCGAACCGCAGGGTTGGTCAAGGAGAAGGCACCTTTTACGGTTTGGCGTTGTTGCATGCGCTAAGCCTCAGTATAAAAATCATCTGCTGGAACAGCGCCGGCGAACTATGCCGGCGCTCTCGCACTGTGGCTGGTATTAACGAACCGGCGGCGCGTACTGGATGCCGCCTTGATTCCATAATGCGTTCAGGCCGCGCTTGATTTTAAGCTCGCTGCCGGCACCTACGTTGCGATCGAAGATTTCGCCGTAGTTACCCACTTGTTTAACGATTTTATATGCCCAATCGTTCGGCAGTTTCAACTGTTCGCCGAAGTTGCCTTCTTTACCCAGCAGATGGGCCATATCAGGCGTTGCCGGGGCGGCGGCCAACTGGTCGACATTCTTCGAGGTCACGCCCATTTCTTCGGCGTCCAGCATGGCGTACAGCGACCATTTAACGATAGTGAACCAGTCATCGTCGCCGCGACGCACCACCGGTCCCAAGGGTTCTTTGGAAATGACTTCGGGCAACACGACATAATCGTCCGCTTTGCCAAGCTTGATGCGCAGCGCGTAGAGCTGGGACTGGTCGGAAGACAGGGTATCGCAACGGCCGGATTCCAGCGCTTTGGCGCTTTCATCGGAACGGTCGAAGGTTACCGGGGTAAACTGCATTTTATTGGCCTTGAAGTAGTCGGCCACGTTCAGCTCGGTATCGGTGCCGGCCTGGAGACATACGGTGGCGCCGTCTAGATCTTTAGCGCTTTTCAGCCCCGCTTTTTTATGGGTCAGGAAGCCGATGCCGTCGTAATAGTTCACGCCGGCGAACACCATGCCCATGGACGCGTCGCGCGACGAGGTCCAGGTGGTGTTGCGCGACAGAATATCCACTTCCCCTGATTGCAGCGCCGTGAAGCGCTCTTTCGCCGTCAGCGGGGTGTATTTGACTTTGGTGTCGTCGCCAAAGACGGCGGCGGCGACGGCGCGGCAGACATCCACATCGATACCGGTAAATTTACCGCTGGCGTCGGCATAGGAAAAGCCCGGCAAGCCGTCGCTGATACCGCATTGCACAAAACCTTTTTTCTTGACCGCGTCCAACGTCGTGCCCGCATGTGCCTGATTGGCTATCGCAAAAAGGGTGGCTGCGGCAACCAAGGTGGAAATCATCATTTTTTTCATAAAGCATCCTGTGAGGCAGAAAATTAAAGCCAGTGGTTTTGATGCACTTTCGCTGCGCATCCATCCTGTCTGTTGGCATAGTGCCAGTTACGTCTATAGCAAAGGCGATGCCAATCTGGCGGTTGCTTGCCTGGCGGGTGAACTCACAATTCATTAACAGCCGCACGGCGCCAAAACGGGACAGTTATGCACAAATATAGTGCGGTTACCGGGTAAGCGCACCAAGGTGGTGCCTTCGGTTCCGTTATCTGGGATCGGGATTGCAAAAACCTTTGTTGTACCGTCTTTACCGGGAGGCGCAAATGCGGGCGATGCCCGGGACGGGGCATCGCATGCACCGCAAAGGTTTCATTTGATAAATAAAGCTTGCGCGCGCGGGGTTATTATGAGTAAATAGCGTCAACGGTTTGTAGTACAGACCTATTTATGTAAGCCATTTTAGTAAAGTTGTTCAAGTAAAAGCGATAGTCTACCATCACTTCTTCGACGAATTTCCTTCTTAAGTGCCCATAAGTAATCCCTG
>NZ_DASWOM010000119.1:0-6327 GCF_036398755.1 Acerihabitans sp.
TTTCATCTTGCACTAGGATTAATAATAAGCCAGCATGATGATGTACTGTCTGTAACGATGAGGTGCGCTGATGACGATTTCCATTGATGAACGTTTAAAGGATTCCACTTGTCTTAGCGATGGACCCGACTGGACATTTGAGCTATTACAGGAGTATTTGGACGAGATTGACCGGGTGGCTAAACTCTATCGGCTGGATACGTATCCACATCAGATAGAAGTCATTACCTCGGAACAAATGATGGATGCTTACTCCAGTGTCGGTATGCCGATTAATTATACCCATTGGTCATTCGGCAAGAAATTTATCGAAACGGAACAACGTTACAAACAGGGTCAGCAAGGGCTGGCATATGAAATTGTCATTAATTCCAACCCCTGCATCGCCTATTTGATGGAAGAAAATACCATGACCATGCAGGCGCTGGTGATTGCCCATGCCTGTTACGGCCATAATTCCTTCTTTAAAAATAATTATTTGTTTCGCAGCTGGACCGACGCCAGTTCCATTGTGGATTACCTGATTTTCGCCCGTAATTACATCACTAAATGTGAAGAGCGATACGGCGTCGAACAGGTGGAACAGCTGCTGGATTCCTGCCATGCCTTAATGAACCACGGCGTGGATCGTTACAAACGGCCGCAGAAAATTTCCCTGGAGGAAGAGAAATCCCGGCAGGAAAGCCGAGAAGCCTATTTGCAAAGCCAGGTCAACGATCTTTGGCGTACCCTGCCCCGCCGGGATAAAGAGGAATCTCCCGCCGAAGCCAGCCGCTATCCCCATGAGCCGCAGGAAAACCTGCTGTATTTCATGGAGAAAAACGCCCCCTTGCTGGAACCTTGGCAGCGGGAAATTTTGCGTATCGTCCGTAAAGTCAGCCAATACTTTTATCCGCAAAAACAGACCCAGGTCATGAATGAGGGTTGGGCCACATTCTGGCACTACACCATTCTCAACCATCTCTACGATGAGAAAAAGGTGACCGACCGGTTCATGTTGGAATTCCTTCACAGCCACACCAACGTGGTGTATCAACCGCCGTACAACAGTCCCTATTACAGCGGCATCAACCCGTACGCACTGGGATTTGCCATGTTCCAGGACATCAAGCGTATCTGCCAGTCGCCGACGGAAGAAGATCGCCATTGGTTCCCGGATATCGCCGGCAGCGACTGGCTGGAAACCCTGCATTTCGCCATGCATAACTTCAAGGATGAAAGTTTTATCAGCCAATTCCTGTCGCCGAAAATCATGCGGGATTTCCGTCTGTTTACCGTGTTGGACGACGATCATAACAATTACCTGGAAATTGCCGCCATCCACAATGAAGACGGCTACCGGGCGGTACGGCAGGAACTCTCTTCCCAGTACAATTTAAGCAATCTCGAACCGGATATTCAGGTCTGGAATGTGGATTTGCGCGGCGACCGCTCGCTGACTCTGCGCTATACGCCGCAAAATCGCGCGCCGTTAGCAAAAAACCGTCGCGAAGTGATGAAGCATATTCATCGGCTGTGGAGTTTTGATGTGTATATGGAACAGCTTAATGAAGACGGAAATGTGGAATTGATTGAGCGTTGTCCCGCGCGCAACTTACCCTTGTGATATCTTATCCCCTACAGAAACCCGGTGAAGGTCGGTCACGGCCTTCACACCCTTCTTCGGAATGATGCCGGCTCAGCGTCCGGCTTCGGCGATATCATGGGGTATGGAGGACTGCATGCTGTTCCAGATGGCCCCGCTCTCATTGCCGTAATGACGCACCAGATCAATAACCTGATCATATAATCCTTCCCGGCACAGGGCGGAAAGACGGGTGTAAAAATTGCGAGCCAGCTCGCGGGCCTGGGGATTGGAAAAATAATAGCGCCCTACCCGCAGGTATAACCCCCTCAGTCCGTTGAAAATCAGGCCGTATATAGGATTGCCGGAGGCAAAAGCCAATTCATGAAAAATGCGGTAATCCATTTCGGTGAAGGCATCGGCCTGATCTTCCAGATTTGCCGCCTGCGCCAGAACAAGCTGCGCTTTATCGGGATAAAACCGTATCGCCATGCGAATGAATATCGAGGCGATATTGGTGCGTACCGACAATAAATTATCAATGAGCTGCGGAACGCTGTCATGATCGAGGCGGGCCAGCGTCTCGAGAATATTCAGGCCCGAGGTTTCCCAGACGTTGTTTACCCGGGTCGGTTTACCATGCTGAATGGTCAGCCAACCGTCCCGGGCCAGCCGTTGCAGCACTTCCCGCAAAGTGGTCCGCGTAACGCCAATCACATCTGAAAGTTCTCGTTCCGCGGGCAGGATGGATCCCGGCGGGAAACGATTATTCCATATGCTTTCAATAAGATACTCTTCCGCGAAACCGGCGGGACTTTGCGCCTTGATAACCATAATAGTATGTTCCGTGCAGCATGCGTAAGTAAGCTAAAACGGGCTAATCATAGCAGATAGCGTCAAGCTGATATAGGGAGATGAAGGGACTTAAGGTAAAACCTTGTCGGTGATGGCAATAACGAGGCATATTTGTCACCTTATGATTAATTTTGATAATGTTTTCTTTAAACATAATACCTGTATCAGCTTCAGATTACGTTAAGAGACCTCGCAAAAATATCACTTAAGATGAATTCTTAATGACAAGAGTTTCAATGAAAACGAAACAAGCTGGAGAACGAATCGTACTTTACTTAAAAAAGAGGCTGGCATCTGTCATTAATTGATTTAAACTGCGTGTTTACAAGCAACTGGCCTGGATAATAATATATGTTGCAATTTCTCAACCGCTGCTCGCGAGGTCGTGGCGCCTGGATATTGATGGTGCTTACTGCCCTGGCGTTGGAGCTGGTGGCGCTTTATTTTCAGCATGTGATGTTATTAAAACCCTGTGTGTTATGCATTTATCAAAGGGTTGCTCTTTATGGCGTCATGGGGGCGGGGATCATCGGCGCCATAGCGCCGGCCACGCCGTTACGCTACGGTGCATTGATTATCTGGTTGTACAGCGCTTGGGAAGGCTTGAAACTGGCTATGAAGCATACTGATATCCAGTTGAACCCCTCACCGTTCGTCACCTGCGATTTTTTTGTCAGTTTTCCCTCGTGGCTGCCCCTGGACAAATGGCTGCCGTCGATTTTCAGCGCCACGGGCGATTGCGCCGTCCGCCAATGGCATTTCATGTCGCTGGAAATGCCGCAATGGATGATCGTGATCTTCGGCGCCTATTTGCTGGTAGGCATCCTGGTGCTGATTGCTCAATTTTTCCGCCCGAAAAAACGCGACCTGTTCAACCGTTAAAGGCTAAAGGACCCGCAGGGGCCCTTTCTCCCGAGGCCGCGTAAAGCTTTTCCGGGTTATCGAGCCGGCATGTGGCCTGTAATACCCGTAATAAATGAAAAGTGAAATCGCCGTTAAAACCCCGATTTCACTTTGATCCCCCCTCCTCTTCCCGCTACCCTCCGTTTTAAGTTCGCTCAACATCACCGTCGACGGGGAGTTTTGCATGCCTGCCTCTGCCAAAAAAATCCAATGGATTAATTCTCTGAAAGGCGTCTGCATTTTGTTGGTGGTATTAAACCATATCATTACCACCAGCTATATCCCGTCGCTATCGGTGATCAACCAGCACCAGTTCATTACCAAAGTCTGGGTAGGGATTAACCATTATCTGGTACCTCTGCGCATGCCGGCCTTTTTCTTTATTTCCGGTCTGCTGGCCGCGGACGGCGTTCTCGTACGCTCCTGGAATGAGGTATTGACAAAAAAAGCGGTTAACCTGTTTTATCTCTATCTGTTGTGGTGTCTTGTACAGTGGCTGTGCGTGAGTTTAATCAACCGCGACCTGGCCTTTGACGACTGGCGGCTGATGGCGCACAACGCCGCCTATGCAAGTTCCGCGGGCCAATTCATACTGTACGTAGCGGCAGCCATGTCCAGTCCCTGGTATCTGTATGCCTTGGCGCTCTATTTTGTCATCTGCAAACTGTGGCGGAATCACTGGGTCTTACTGCTTGGGCTGGGGGCAGTGCTGAATTACGCCTGCGTTTTGGGCCTGGTTCCCTGGTGGGGTCCGGCAAGCGTGGCGCAAAACGGCATATTCTTCTTTACCGGCTGTTTTCTGGGTTCGCGTATCGTGGCCTTGCTGGCGGACAGGCGATCCCGCCTGACGCTGCTGGCGGCGCTTACCGGATTGGCGCTTTTCCATTGGATGCTGACGATGGATAAGAGCCTGTTTACCAGCGCGCTGGCGGTCTGCGTCGCCATATTATGCTGTCAGTGGGTGAACCGCCATTGGCTGTGGCACAGCGGACCGTTGCAGGCCCTTAACTGGATAGGTAAAAATACGCTGCAGATTTATGTACTGCATAAATTGCTCACCGAACTGATGGCCGTGCCGGCGCTGGGAGCGCTGGTGCGCTATCACGCCTTCGATAATAAGCTGTTCTCCCAGCTGTGGCTGGCATTTTACCCATTGGCGGTCACGGCCTTATGCGCGGCGGGAGCAATTGCAATCTGGTGGGCCCTGAATCGCGGCGTCGGCCGCGTCCTGTTCCAGTACCCGTCGCTGGTTCGCACTGAAAAGGCGCTGGTTTGAGAGGCTTTTTCAATCATTCACCCCGGGATGATTGATTTGTTTTGCCGGAACCTTCCCCACCATGAAACCGCCCGAACAACCGTGCGGATATGATCGCCATCAATAACGCTCCGAGGCCGGCCGTGCCGGCGTCCCCCGTAACGCGTAGATCGAAATCGCCAACCCGATAGATGAGAAGGTAACCCAGCGCGATGTTGACTGCTCCCCACAGCACATTCACGGTTGATGAAGACAGCCCTTGGCCCGGCGGCGAGGCAAACGGACTTTGGAAAGACCGCCCCATCATGCCGCTGACAAGGTGTGGAATGGCATTGGAAACAAACATGCCGCCAAAAAAATAGGAAAAATATTGATGCCAGGGCATGAGCAATTCTCCAATGATACGACAATGGATGACGCAACAAGCGGCCAAGTGTATGGTCTGGCTGCCCATCGCGCGACCGCCTATCCGCCACGACTGAAAGCGGCAAGCATAAGTGTCGAGGTTGTCACTAACCCGCTAAACTTGCAAGTTAAACTTACAAGTTTAGCTGCTCATATAGGCCATCTGTTATTAAAGAATTGCTTGATATTCTCCACTGCCGGATCTTAAACATGCTGTGATAGCGCTTTGATTAGATAGCCAATAAATAATCCAATTCTAAAATTCCATTTCAATCCGTAATACTTTTAAATTTACTCACTGCCGATAAGTTATCATTTATTCGCCCATTCTGTTTAACCTTTTTTTAGGCTCCCTGTGGTTAATTACTTATTGTATTTTATTTTTTTGAGCATAATCCTGATATTAATATTAATTATTATCTCAAGAATAAATAACATAAACGCCATTTAATTTTTATTAATTAATCTAAGGAAAGACTATGAATAATAATTTTACAGGCGGGTCAATAAATCATGGCAACGGCTGGACCACCACTCATGATCCGAGAGGAGATATCCGGCATTATACCGGCGAACAGCGTAGCCCCGCCCCTACACCCTCCATATCGCACAATTTCCAAGGCGGCCATAACACTTCTTATACCGGCAGACACAGGAGCGGCACCGGCGGCACAAACCGCTATGAGATGCAGCAAAGGCGGCGCGAGCAGCGGGAAAGAGCCGAGGCGGAAGAGGCGCGCCGCAGGCATGAAGCCGAAGAAGCACAGCGCAGGCATGACGAGGAGGCGCGAATACGGCAGGAGCAAGAGGCGCGTCGCCGGCATGAAGAAGCCATCCGCCAAAAAGAGCATGAGGAATGGATGGCGAAACATCCCCTTGAGGCCGCTGAAAAAGGGGTGCGTGATGCTAATGAAAATCTCAGGCATAAAGAGCACGAAAGGAGTCATGCCGAGCATCAATTACGGGAAAGCGAGCAAAGCCTAAATAACTGCGCCTATTACCGCTCCACTTTTGTTAGTCCAGGTTTGTTGCCTGGGAAAGGTGATGCGGTTTTCATAAATTGTCTGACATTTTTTAGTAACTCCCACATTGTTTTACAGTGATGATTGCGGGTCACCGTTTCGTGTAATGCTAACCATAAGAGCTCTATTTTGTTCACCCATGGCGAGTAAATCGGCTGATAAATAAGAATAAATTTTGGATTCTTCTTCAACCACTTCAATGTCTTTTTACTTTTGTGAATGATGTAATTATCGACAATAAGGGTGATCGTTTTGGCGCTGCGATACGTGCTTTTCAGCTGGCATAGCATATCGATGAACAAGCCTGAGTTTTTACGTGTTCC
>NZ_DASWOM010000120.1:0-4991 GCF_036398755.1 Acerihabitans sp.
TGAGCTATATCAGCACATTTGGAGCGGGCAGTGGGAATCGAACCCACGTCATCAGCTTGGAAGGCTGAGGTAATAGCCATTATACGATGCCCGCATCTTGGAACTCGGCTACCTGATATTTCTGTAGATTGTTGAAAGGCTTTTATCCTACAAGCCCTGGTCGAAGGTTCTCAACCTTCCCCCCGGTGCATGATGTTGCTATGCATCAGGGATTGCCTTGGTTGCCCGCGGCGAATTTGGTGGTGGGGGAAGGATTATTCGTCACTTCGTTCCTCACCCTTCGGGCCGTCGCAAGCGACGTTGTCTCGCGTTGCTCGACTCGAACCTTGGTCGAAGGTTCTCAACCTTCCCCCCGGTGCATGATGTTGCTATGCATCAGGGATTGCCTTGGTTGCCCGCGGCGAATTTGGTGGTGGGGGAAGGATTCGAACCTTCGAAGTCAGTGACGGCAGATTTACAGTCTGCTCCCTTTGGCCGCTCGGGAACCCCACCAGATTTTTTTTGGTGCCGGCAGAAGGAGTCGAACCCTCGACCTACTGATTACAAGTCAGTTGCTCTACCAACTGAGCTATGCCGGCATCAAGTGCAGCGCATTCTAGGTAGAGCTGGCGACCTATGCAACAAAAAAATCGCGTAAATTGCACTTTCGCTCATAAAATACCCAAAATTAGAAAATGTCCGACAAATTTGCTTGTTATTCATGCGCCGCAAAGGTCGGCGACAGCGGAGCTGCACCAAGACGGCCGTATTGCACCACCGTGGCGCCTGGAATCCCGCGCCTTCCTCCGCAGGGGCTCTCGCTGCCATGATAACCGGCTGGCACGCATCTTGCTGCGATTATAGGTGAAGTATCTGTGATATCACCGGCCGGAGGATGACATCATGAAAATAGTTCAGCTAAATGCCGCCACACTTCCCGTTTACCGCAGCGAACTTGCGGGCCTGCTTATGGATGCCGTCGCGCATGGCGCCTCGGTGGGTTATACCAACCCACTCACCCAGGACGAGGCGGAAGCCTATATTCACGGCCTGCGCTTAACCATGGCAAAAAATAATTTACTGCTATGGATTGCCCGTGACCAGCGGGGCATCGTCGGCAGCATCCAATTGGATTTATGCCTTAAGCCGAATGGGCAAAACCGTGCTGAAATCCAAAAGCTTCTGGTCCACAGCCACGCCCGGCGCGCAGGAATCGGTAAATCATTGATAGGCGAGCTCGAGCGTACCGCGCGGGAACTGCAGCGGGGCTTGCTGTACCTGGATACCCAGTCCGGCTCTCCCGCGGAAGCGTTTTATCGAACGCTCGGCTACCGCTGCCTGGGTGAAATTCCCGATTACGCCTGCACGCCGGACGGCTATTACCATTCCACGGTCATCTATTACAAGCGCTTATTTGCCGTCAATCAGCAGTTGAGCGCCATCGCCAGCTGACATACGACGGGTACGGTTCCATAAGCCTGCGTCCAGAGCCCCGGCGCCGTGCCCGCATCCCAAATGTCATAATTCCATAGTTTAAGCAGAAAAAACACTCTACGATGTTAACGAAGCTGTCTATACTATGCAGCTTGTTTTCGTTCCGGGTGGGCTTGGTTGCCCCGGTTGGACCTGCGCAACAGGCTGGTTAAGCTTATGATAAATCGTGATCAATCCCTTACCACCCCCTATCTTCAGTTCAACCGTCAGCAATGGGCCGCTTTGCGTGATACGGTTCCCCTGACGTTAACGCAGGAAGAAATTATCAAACTCAAGGGGATCAATGAAGATCTGTCCCTTGATGAAGTGGCGGAAATTTACCTGCCGTTGTCGCGGTTGATTAATTTCTATATCAGCTCCAATCTGCGGCGTCAGGCGGTACTTGAACAGTTCCTCGGCACCAACGGCCAGCACATTCCCTATGTTATCGGTATCGCCGGCAGCGTAGCGGTAGGTAAAAGCACCACCGCGCGCGTACTGCAGGCGTTGCTGAGCCGCTGGCCGGAACACCGGTCGGTGGAACTGGTCACCACCGATGGTTTTTTATATCCCAATCGAGTGCTGAAAGAACGGGAATTAATGAAGAAGAAGGGATTTCCTCAATCCTACGATATGCGCAGCCTGGTTAATTTCGTATCCGAAGTTAAATCTGGCGCCAACGAGGTGACCGCGCCGGTATATTCGCATTTAATTTACGATATTGTACCGGAAAATAATAAAGTCATCTCCCAACCTGATATTTTAATTCTTGAAGGATTAAACGTGCTGCAAAGCGGGTTGGATTATCAGCATGCCTCGCATCATGTATTTGTTTCCGATTTTGTCGACTTTTCGATCTATGTGGATGCGCCGGAAGATTTGCTAAAAAGCTGGTATATCAATCGCTTTTTGCGCTTCCGTCAGGGGGCGTTCTCCAATCCCGATTCTTACTTTCATCATTATGCCAAGCTGACGGAAGAAGAGGCGGTGCAAATCGCCACCCAACTTTGGGTCGAAATTAACGGATTAAACCTGAAAGAAAATATCCTGCCTACGCGCGAGCGTGCGAGTCTGATTTTATCCAAAAGCGCCAATCATGCGGTTGAGAATATCAGGCTGCGGAAATAAGCATAACGTCGGTGCGCCTTGAACCATAAACAAACAGGGCCGGCGCACCCTCATACAATAATATGTATTATCCGCAATCACAGTGAAAGGTGGCATCCACCTTTCACTGTGGCATGGGTTTATTCCGTTTAAAGACCGCGCAGCGAGATTTCACCACCTAAATAAGGCTTTATCTCCCCGTTCCTTTCCAGTAACAACGCGCCCTGCGCGTCAATGCCGCGCGCGATGCCTTGGATTTCACGTTCGCCGATCAGCAGCTTAACCGGTCGATTGTAGAAGTTATCCAATACCCGCCAACGCGCGGCAAAGGCGGCGAAACCGTCACGTTCGAAAACCGGCAATGCCAGCCTGAGCTCGTTAATAAGCTTAGCGGCCAGGGCATTACGATCTATATGGATATCCGCTTCTTGTAGATTGATCCAGCCCTGATTGATAACCGGCTCGGCCATTTCCCGCATCGCCAGGTTGATGCCCGCGCCAATCACCAGATGAGCGGCATCGCCCGCTTTGCCGCTGATTTCCACCAGGATGCCGGCCAGTTTGCGATCGCGCAGATAAAGATCGTTGGGCCATTTCACCCGCACCTCACCTGCGCCCAGTTCATGCAGCACCTCCGCCATGATGATGCCGATCACCAGGCTAAGGCCGATTGCCGCCGCCGGCCCTTGCTCCAGCCGCCAATACAGGGACAGGTAGAGATTAGCGCCGAACGGCGAGACCCATTGCCGGCCACGTCTTCCCCGTCCAGCCATCTGGTACTCCGCCACGCAGGCATCCCCGGAACTGAGGCTGGCAATATTTTCCATAAGATATTGATTGGTTGAATCTATAACCGGCAGCACTGTAACCCCTCCCCGGGGCAATAGCGCGCGGATTTTTTCCTCGTCTAATAATTGCATTGGGGAATGGAGCCGGTAGCCTTTGCCGGGAACGGTAAAAACATCCACGCCCCATTCCCGCAGGGTTTGGATATGTTTATTGACGGCGGCGCGGCTCATGCCCAACGTGTCACCGAATTGCTCGCCGGAGTGGAACTCGCTGTCGGCCAGCAGACCGATTAATTTTAGCGGCACGGTGATATCTTTCATGACAAGGCCTCCACCGCGTCGACTTCCCCCGTGGCGGCAATAAATCGCACCTCAGGCTCCAGCCAGACGTTAAACTGTTCCGCCACCCTGTTGCGCACCAATCTTGCCAGTGCGGCTATATCCTGTCCGGTGGCATTGCCGGTATTGATTAATACCAGCGCCTGCCTGGCGTGTACCGCCGCTTCGCCAAGCTGATATCCTTTGAGTTCGCATTTATCGATTAGCCACCCGGCCGCAAGTTTAACGCCGCCATCGGGCTGGGGATAGTGCGGCGCATCGGGATACTGTTGCACTAGACGCCCCGCGTCCCCGGCGCTGACCACCGGATTTTTAAAAAAGCTGCCGGCATTGCCGGTGACGGCAGGATCGGGTAATTTGCCGCGCCGCATGGCGCAAACGGCATCAAATACCTGGCGCGGGGTAACGCTATGGCTGTCCAGGCGCACCAAGTCGCCGTAGGTGAGCACCGGGCGCCAGGTTTTTGCCAAGATGAAACCCACCGCCACGATGGCGTAGCTGTCGCGATAAGCGTGTTTAAACACGCTGTCGCGATAACCGAACCGGCACTCCGCCGCGCTCAGTCGGGTCTTATCTCCACTATTGAGGTCAAGCAGATCGACGTATTCGCATACCGATTCCAATTCCACGCCGTAGGCGCCGATATTTTGAATGGGTGCCGAACCTACACGGCCGGGGATGAGCGCTAGGTTTTCCAATCCCGCCATGCCTTGATCCAGGGTGAAGGAAACCAGGCCATGCCAGTCCTCTCCGGCGCCGACCCGCAGATGCCAGGCGTGGTCGTCTTCATCGACGGAGATGCCATTAATGCGATTTAGCAAGATGGTGCCGGCAAAGTTTTCCAAAAACAGGACATTACTGCCGCCGCCCAGCAACAACACCGGGCTGGACTGCCGTTTGGCGTGGCGCCAAAGCGTTAATAACTCCGCCTCGTTATGGGCGGCGGCAACATTGGCCGCCGCCGCGTCGATGGCAAATGAATTGAGGTGTTTTAACGCCACACCCTGCATTGTCATGGTAACAACCTTTCTTAATCACTATTGGGCCTAGTTTACCCGATGGGGACGGTTCACTGCGAGTAACTTTGCCGCCTGCGGCTCCGTTCAACCGGCATTGCCGGTTGTCCGACTCTCGCGCTCGCGTAGTCAACCGCCAGCTTTACGGACATGAAAAAGCCCTCTGTTTGCACAGAGGGCTTCGTCACTATTGGATGCCTGGCAGTTCCCTACTCTCGCATGGGGAGACCCCACACTACCATCGGCGCTACGGCGTTTCACTACTGAGTTCGGCATGGGGTCAGGTGGG
>NZ_DASWOM010000121.1:0-51870 GCF_036398755.1 Acerihabitans sp.
AATCACCAGCATCACGTCCACCGGCGGTTTACCGGGTTCGAGATGGAAGACGAACACCAGGATAACCAGGCCGATGCCGCCCAGAAGGCCTAAGGCGATACCGCCCTTTTTTGCTCCGTATAACAGACAGGCCAGAATAACAGCCAGTTGGATAAAAAAGTCCATACATTCCTCAGAAGAAAGTTAACGATAGGTGTTGACCGCTAATATCGGCCAGTTGATCACACAATTCGTTGCGTCAAATCTAAGATAGGTGCTTTATTGCCATAAAATTGATTAATAAGAGAGGTTAATCACAGGATTTAATACCCTGAGTGATAATTGCATAGTCCTCTAATTGATTGGTATTTATTGTTTTTTTGTTGAATAAGAATAGTCGTTGAGATTATTTGCGTAACATAATATCAACGCTATTCGTAATATTAATCTGATACTCAGGCCGCGCCGAATTGGGCCTGATGCAGCCGGGCATAGGTGCCGTGGCGCAATAACAGCTCCTTGTGGCTGCCCTGTTCAACAATGCCCTGGGTATCCACCACCACGATGCGATCGGCATGCTGGATGGTGGCCAGGCGATGGGCTATGACGAGTGTGGTGCGCCCCATGGACAGCTCGGACAGTGACTGCTGGATGGCCTGCTCGGTGGCGGTATCCAGCGCCGAGGTAGCCTCGTCGAGGATCAGGATGGGCGGATTTTTCAGGAAAATCCGCGCGATGGACAGGCGCTGTTTCTGGCCGCCGGACAGTTTCACCCCACGTTCGCCCACCAGGGTATCCAAGCCATCCGGCAGGGCGGCGATCAGACTGTCCAGGCGCGCGCGCCGGGCCGCCTGCCGGATTTCCTCATCCGTGGCGTCCAGTTTGCCGTAGGCGATATTTTCGCGAATCGATCCGCCGAACAGGAACACGTCCTGCTGCACAATGCCGATATTGCCGCGCAGCGAAGCCTGGGTCAGGTCGCGGATATCGATGCCGTCCACGCTGATTGCGCCGGCGTCCACATCATAAAAACGCGGCAGCAGCGAACACAGCGTGGTTTTACCCGCGCCGGACGGGCCGACGAAGGCCACGGTTTCCCCGGCGCGAATCGTCAGGTTCAGATGGCTGAAAATCGGTTTGTCGGCGCGGTAGCCAAAGGTTACGTCGCGATAGACGATATCGCCGCGCAGGCTGTTCACCACCAGGGCGTCGGGACGGTCGGTGATATCAGCCACGGTATCCATCAGCCCGGTAAAACGCTTAAAGCCGGCAATACCCTTGGGATAACTTTCCAGCACCGCCGAAATCTTGGCCACCGGGCGGAAAAACACTTCCACCAGCAGCAGGAAACCGACAAAACCGCCGTAGCTCAGTTCGCCCTTGATGACATACCAAGTGCCGGCCACCATGACGATCAGCTGCACCAGACGGGTGCTGAGATAACTCAGGGTCAGGCTGGCGGTCATGATGCGGTAGGCGCGCAGCTTGGTGGTGCGGTAGCTGTCGTTATCGCGGGCAAACAGGGCCTCTTCCCGGGGCTCGTTGGCAAATGCCTTGACCACGCGAATGCCGCCGATGCTTTCCTCGATGCGGGCGTTGAAGTTACCCACCTGGCGGAACAGCCTGCGCCAGGTTTCCGTCATTTGCGCGCCCTGGCTGCTGACCAGCCAGGTCATGGCGGGGACGATAATAACCGTCAGCAGCGCCAGCGGCACATGGACGGTGGCCATCAGGATAAACGCGCCGATAAAGGTCATCAGGGCGATAAACAGATCCTCCGGGCCGTGATGGGCGATTTCGCCGACTTCCTCCAGATCCTTGGTGACGTGGGTGATGATATGGCCGGTCTTGGTATTGTCGTAATAACGGAACGACAGCTTTTGCAGGTGATTGAACGCCTCGCGCCGCATATCGGTTTCTATGCCCACGCCCAGGGCGTGGCCCCAATAGTTAACCACCGCCATCAGCCCGGTATTGAGTAAATAGATCAGCAGCAGGCCGACGGCGGAGGCGCCGATCAGCAGCCAGTCCTGGGCGGGCAACAATTTGTCGATAAAGAGTTTGACCGCCATGGGAAAACCCAGTTCCAGCAGGCCGGCGAGGATAGCGCAACCGAAATCGAGCGCAAACAAGCGCTTATAGGGAAGATAGTAGTTAAAAAAACGGCGGAGCATCAATGCGTCCTCTGGCAAAATCGCAAGGCGGGATCACTTTTACGATGATTATCACTATGTTGACCAAATGATAATGCCTCGTAATTATCAATGAGGTCAATGGGCAGGGCGTAGGGATTTACCCGGCGGTGGGGTATTGACACTGGATAGGTACATGGAGTTATTATTTATATATCAACTAATGTGTTGGAATCTATTCCCTATGCCATCGACACCTACCTCCGCTTTAACCGATTCAACGCTACCCGCAGCCTCGCCCAAGCGCCATTTTGCCAACCTGATCGCCCAGACCGCGCGGCAGTGGCGACGGGTCATCGATCGCAAGCTCCAGCCGTACGGCCTGACCGAAGCCACCTGGGTGCCGTTGTTATACCTGGCGCGCGCGGACAAGGCGATGTTGCAAAAGGACCTGGCCGAAGCCATTTACCTGGATGCGTCTTCAGTGGTGCGTCTGCTGGATAACCTGCAAAACCAGGGGTTTATCGAACGGCGCGAAGGCAGCGATCGCCGCGCCAAGGAGATCCACCTGACCGAATCGGGCATGCAGCTTGTGCAGCAGGTGGAGGGAATGGCCCAGCAGGTGCGCGATCGGGCGCTGGCCGGCGTAGACGATAATGATATCGGGCAGATGAACCGTCTGCTGGAACAGGTGCTGGTCAGTCTGGCCGCGGTAGACAAGGAACCGTCATGAACACTGGGGTACGGGAGCGGCGATTTCTGTCGCCCAATCGCTTTGGGCATCTTAACGGCCGACAGAAAACCTGGGTTATCGTCGGCCTGGTGGTGATAATCGCACTGATCGTCTGGTTTATCAGCTGGCTGGACTGGCGCTTTGCCCATGTGGCCGAGAACGATGCCCATATTACCGGCGAGGTGGTGACGCTGGCCAGTCGGGTGGACGGCTGGCTGGTGGCGCGGCCGGTGATGGATGGCGATCGGGTCAAAAAAGGCCAGATCCTGGCGCAGATTGACGATCGCGATGCCCGGCTGCGGCTGGCGGCGGTGCAGGGGGATTTGGCGTCCGCCAACGCGCAGATCCGCTATACCGAGGCTCAGCGCCAGACCGCCGATTCGACCACCCAGGCCGCGCTTGAGCAGGCGCAGGCGCAATTGACCGTGGCGGAGTCGGCGCTTTCCGACGCCGGCCATCAGCTCACCCTGGCGCAGGCCAATTTCCAGCGTGACGACAGTTTGGTTAAAAGCGGTTTGACGCCGCGCAAAACCTGGGATGAAAGCCACACCGCCCTGTTGCAGCGGCAGGATCAGCAACGGGAGGCCGCGGCGCAATTGCTATCGCAACGGGCGGCGTTGGCCAATGCCCTGGCGCAGCGCGGGCAGTTGCAGGTGCTGGATCGGCAAATCGATATGCAACGCCAGCAATTGGTGGCGCTCACGGCGCAGGCGCAGCAGATTACCCAGGAAATCGCCGATCGGACGCTGCGCTCGCCGGTGGACGGCGTGGTGGATCGTACCCTGGGTGATGTGGGGGATTATGTGCAGGCCGGACAGTGGGTGATGATGGTTCACGATCCGAAAAACGTCTGGGTGGAGGCGAATATCAAGGAAACCGCCCTGAATAAAGTGGCGGTGGGCCAGCCGGTGGATATCGGCATCGACGCCTATCCAGACCTGGTTTCCCATGGTCACGTGATCCGGGTCGGCAACACCGCCACCAATCAGTTTGCCCTGCTGCCCAGTCCCAATCCGTCGGGCAACTTTACCAAAATCACCCAACGGGTGCCGGTGCGCATCGCTTTTGACCAGGCCGACGCCCGGCTGAAACCCGGCCTGATGGTCGAGGTGGCCATTAATGTCGCCCATTGAGGCCCAGGCCGAGCGCTTTGGGCCCGCGTACCGCTGGCTGGCTACCGGGACGGTGATGCTCGGCACCATCGCCACCACCGCCACCGCCACCATCGTTAACGTGGCCATGCGCGATATCATGGGGGCGTTCGGGCTGGGGCAGGATCAGGTGCAGTGGCTGTCCACCGCCTTTTTAGCCTCGATGACCGCCACCATGCTAATGACCGCCTGGGTGCTGGACCGGTTCGGCTACCGGCGGGCGTTTGTCGGCGCGCTGGTGGTGTTTATCGTCGGCAGTCTGCTGGGCTTTGCCAGCGCCAGCGGCGCCGAAGTCATTTTGGCGCGGGTGCTCCAGGGCTGCGCGTCGGGCATAATCCAGCCGATGGCGATGGTGGTGCTGTCGCAGGTGTTTCCGCCCGCCCAGCGCGGCCGGGCCATGGGCATCTACGGGGTGGGGGTGGTGCTGGCCCCGGCGCTGGGGCCGACGGTCGGCGGCATGATGGTCGATCAGTACGACTGGCGTTTTGTCTTTCTGGTGGTGGTGCCGTTTTGCATGGCCGGCATGGCGGCGGCGATGGTTATCCTGCCGGGGCTGGATAGCAAAGTCGTCACCGCGCGCCGCAGGTTCGACGCCATCGGGTTTTTGCTGCTGGTCTGCGCGCTGACCACCTTGCTCACCGGTTTATCCAACGGCCAGCGGGAGGGGTGGGATTCATTTTTTACCCTCGGCATGTTCGCCTCAGCCGTGGCCACCGCCGCCGGGTTTATCCTGTGGGAACTGGTGGCGCCGCAGCCGCTGCTCAGCCTGCGGGTGTTTAATAATCTGCGTTTTTCCGCCGGCTGCGTGGTGGCGTTCGCCCTGGGGGCCGGTATTTACGGCTCCACCTATATCGTCCCGCTGTTCGTCCAGACCGTGCAGGGCTATACCCCCACCCGCTCGGGATTGCTGCTGATGCCCTCAGGGCTGGTGCTGGGATTGATATTTCCCATCGCCGGCCAGCTTAGCGACCGTCTGCCGCCGCATCTGCCGGTGATGGCGGGCTTGGCGATTTTCGGCTTTTCCTGCTGGCTGTCCGGCGGCGTCGATGTGGATACCCCGTTCTGGACCATGGCCCTGTGGGTAGTGCTGGGCCGAATAGGGCTGGGCGTAATGCTGCCGGCGCTTAACGCCGGGGCGCTGCGGGCGCTGCCGGCGGATAAGCTGGCCCAGGGATCCGGCAGCCTTAATTTTGTGCGCCAGCTGGGCGGCGCTTTTGGCGTTAATCTGCTGTCGGTGATTATCGACCGGCGCACCATCTTTCACGGCGACGCCCTGGCGCAGGCGCTGACGGCCGCCAACGCCACGGCGGCGGAGTCCATTTCCCGTCTGGCGCTGCTCTATTCCCACTGGGGTAATCCGTTCGGCAGCCGTTTGCCGGAAGGCGTGAACCCAGGCTCGATGGCCTACCTGGAAACCATGCTGGTGCCCAAGGCGCAGCTATACGCCTACCAGGACGGATTTTATATCGTAGCGGTGTTTTTCTTCCTGGCGATTATTCCTGCCTGGTTTATGCGCGGCCGGAACCGGCCGGCGACGCAGCTGCGGGCGGAACCGTCCGCCGCCGCGCCCGCAGCGCATGACTCGTTGGCCAGATAATCTTAAGTCCATCCACGGAGCTTGCCCGGGCAACGCGCCGGATAACCCCCTCTGGCGGACGCTACTGCCTGTCCGCAGTCTAAATATGATCCGGCGCAATATTATGCGCGCCGGATCCTTTTATACTCGCGTTTTATAGACGATCGGTCTATATTTTCCGCATGAATGAAAAAACAGTGACCGCGCGGCGTGGGCGTCCGCCAAAAATCGCCCGGGACCAGCCGGATACCCGCGAAAGCCTGATTCGCTGCGGTACCGCCGTGCTTACCGAACAGGGTTTCAGCGCCTCGGGAATCGACGGTATCCTCAAGCAGGTGGGCGTGCCGAAAGGGTCGTTTTATTATTACTTCCCAAGCAAGGAAGCGTTCGGGCAGGAGATCATTGCGTATTACGGCCGCTATTTTATCCGCAAGCTGGACCGTTGGCTGCTGGACGAAACCTTGCCGCCGCTGGATCGCCTGCGGGCGCTGGTGTCCGACCTGGGCCGGGGCATGGCCAGATATGATTTTAAACGCGGTTGCCTGGTGGGCAATCTGGGGCAGGAAATCAACGTGCTGCCGGTTGGCTATCGCCGTCAGCTCAGCGATATTTTGCAGCAATGGCAACAGCGGGTCGCCTGCTGCCTGCGGCTGGCGCGCGATGCCGGGCAATTGCCGGCCGGGACGGACTGCGAAGGCCTGGCGGAGTTTTTCTGGATTGGCTGGGAAGGGGCGGTAATGCGCGCCCGGCTGGAGGCCAGCGCCCGGCCGTTGCAGCGGTTTGCCGACGGTTTTTTTGCCGGTCTGCCGCGCCTGGCGCCTGCCGGGATATCAAATTCAGTGACCATTTGAGGAAACAGCATGTTTAACGGAATCTTGATTGAGAAAGATGAGCAGGGCTATCGCGCCGGTTATACCCGCCTGGATGAGGCGCAACTGCCCGAGGGCGATGTGTGGGTCGATGTGGCCTACTCGACGCTTAATTATAAAGACGGACTGGCCATTACCGGCAAAGGGCCGGTGGTACGCGCCTTCCCTCTGGTGCCGGGCATTGATTTGGCCGGCATTGTCACCTATAGCAAGCATCCGGCGTTCAACGCCGGCGACAGGGTATTGCTTAACGGCTGGGGAGTGGGCGAAAAATACTGGGGTGGGCTGGCGCAAAAGGCGCGGCTTAACGGCGACTGGCTGATACCGCTGCCCGCGGGGCTTACCGCCCGGCAGGCTATGGCGGTCGGCACCGCCGGTTATACCGCCATGCTGGCGGTGGGGGCGCTTGAGAAAAACGGCGTGACCCCGGCGCGGGGCAAGGTGCTGGTCACCGGCGCCAACGGCGGCGTCGGCAGCTTTGCCGTCGCGCTGTTGGCGCGTTTGGGGTACCAGGTGGTGGCGTCGACCGGGCGCCAGGAAGAGGCGGAGCATCTGCGCCGACTCGGCGCCGCCGAGATTATCGACCGGGCGCAGCTGTCCGCGCCAGGGCGCGCCCTGGGCAAGGAACAGTGGGCCGCCGCCATTGACAGCGTCGGCAGCCATACGCTGGCCAACGTATGCGCCGGTTTGCACTACCAGGGCACCGTGGCCGCCTGCGGCCTGGCCCAGGGCATGGATTTGCCGGCAAGCGTGGCGCCGTTTATCCTGCGCGGCGTGACCCTGGCCGGCGTGGATAGCGTTATGCGCCCGCAGGCCGACCGCGTGGCGGCCTGGGCGCGTATCGCCACACTGGTGGACGGCGAGCTGTTAAACAGCATCAGCCGGGAAATCGGCCTGGGCGAGGTGCTTGAAACCGCGGATGCGCTGATGGACGGCAAAATCCGCGGCCGGGTGATTGTCGACGTTAACCGTTAATCGCCGACGCTAAGTTGTGACGCCGTCACGCCAAAAAGACTGTTTTTCTTTAAGCGTGACAGCGTCACAAGAATATTATCCGACCCGCGGCTGCGCCTGTTACGCAACATCACGATCGTCCAGTCCGTGCCATAGGTTTTTCTTCATTTATATTGACTAATTCCCACGCTATACAGGCCGTTACCTTAACACCTCTTTCGCTCAAACGCCCGTGCCGCCTCGGTTGCTGCCGATAATCGTCCTGATGCATTGTGTAAAAAAATTCATCTTTTATAGCGCCCCGCTGGGTTTTGGTCTATCCGTTAAACAGTCGGATGCAAACCTGTTTGCCCCCATCCACCGGGGCATATACCGGAGGAAATCATGAAAGCAGTCGTATATAACGGCCCACGCGATGTCGTGGTGAAGGATGTGCCGGACGCGAAAATCATCAAACCAACCGATGTACTGGTGCGCATAACCACCACCAATATCTGCGGGTCGGATTTGCACATGTATGAAGGCCGCACCAGTTTTGAAACCGGCCGAATTTTCGGACATGAGAACCTGGGAGAGGTTGTCGAGGTCGGCGCGGCGGTGCAGCGGATCAACGTCGGTGATTATGTTTGCCTGCCGTTTAACGTCGGCTGCGGATTTTGCGAAAACTGCGAGCGCGGTCTTACCGGGTTCTGCCTGACCGCCAATCCCGGCTCGGCGGGGGCCGCGTACGGTTTTGCTGAAATGGGCCCCTATGAGGGCGGCCAGGCGGAACTGTTGCGGGTGCCTTTTGCCGATTTCAACTGCCTGGTGCTGCCGCCGGACGCGCAGGAAAAGGAGGACGATTATGTGATGTTGTCCGATATTTTCCCCACCGGCTGGCATGCCACCGAACTGGCGGGATTGCGCCCCGGCGATAGCGTTGCCATTTACGGCGCCGGTCCCGTGGGGCTGATGGCCGCGCATTCGGCCATTATCAAGGGCGCTTCGCAGGTATTCGTGGTGGATACCCATACAAGCCGTTTGGCGCTGGCGGAGCAGCTTGGCGCCACGGCCATTAACGGCGTCGGCGACGCGGCGGTGGAGGAAATTTTGAACCTGACCGACGGACGCGGCACCGACTGCGGCTGTGAATGCGTAGGTTACCAGTGCTGCGATAAACATGGTCATGAGGATAACTCGGCCACCATGAACAGCCTGGTGGCCTCCACCCGGGCCACCGGCGGCATCGGTGTCGTCGGCGTTTTTGTTCCCCAGGATCCCGGCGCGGCATCGGAGTTGGCCAAAGAGGGCAAAATGCCGTTCGATTTCGGCAGTTTCTGGTTTAAAGGCCAGCAAATCCGCACCGGCCAGGCCAACGTCAAGGCTTATAACCGCCAATTGGCGCGCCTTATACACCAGGGCAAGGCTAAACCGTCACAAATTATTTCCCATCGCCTGCATTTGGCGCAGGCGCCGGAGGCATACCAGCACTTTGACGATCGCGACGCAGGCTGGACCAAGGTCATTCTCAAACCCTAAAGACAATGGCTGTGGGCGCACAGGGAGGTGAGCCATGCCAAAACGGCGGAAGCGCCATGCTTGCGACCCGTGGTTTGATCCCCCATCCCGGCCGCTCTATAGCGGCGCCGCCATCTCACCGTGCTGAAATATTTTTCAACATCTTCCCCTGGGGAAAGCGCTTTTTGCCCAAGCCAAACGTCAAAAACCCGCGTAATGTTATAATGTAGTGCCAAAAATGTTATATCCGGCGCGTTCCAGGCCGCAAAACACGAACAGGAGACGTTCATGGCTCGATCTACACTTTTATCCGCTATGCTGCTGGGTATGCTGACGACGTGCGCCCCGGCGGTCATGGCGGCGGATGCTCCCGCCAAATCGATGGCGGTGCGCGGCACGGTCACGCAATTTCACGGCGACCAACTGCAGTTTACCGATCGCAAAGGCGCGGCGGTTACCGCCACCCTGAACGACAAAACCACCATTTCCGCGGTGGCGCAGGGCAAAATCAGCGATATCAAACCGAACAGCTTTATCGGTACCGCCGCCGCCCCGCAGCCGGACGGCACTTTGAAAGCCCTTGAAGTCCATGTGTTCGATCCGTCCCTGCGCGGTTCGGGGGAAGGGTTCCGACCCTGGCAGGGGTCCGACGGCAAGGTCGGCACCATGACCAACGGCACCGTGGGCACGCTGGTAAATGCCAATGGACGGACCATGACGGTCAAGTATCAGAATGGTGAAAAAAAGGTCGTGGTGCCTGATGACGTGCCAGTTGTGACACTGTCACCTGGCGATCGCTCGTTATTGAAACCCGGCGCGCATATTATCCTGTTCCCGGCGCCGGGCAGCGCGGAACCTGTCGTGGCGGCGCGCATCGTCGCCGGAGTCAACGGCACCGTACCGCCTATGTGATATCAGTTCTGCGTCCCAGGCCGGGCGGCACGGATGCCCGGCTTGTTCCCCCGCCTGATAATGGAGCGCCAGTGAACCCATCCTCCGCGCCTTTAGCCAAGATTCGCCTGCATCGCCTGCCGGTGCGCGTCATGCACTGGCTTAATGTGCCGATACTTTGCGCCATGCTGATGAGCGGCTGGGGCATTTACAACGCCTCGCCCATTTTTCCCGCGTTGACCTTTCCCACCATACTGACCCTGGGCGGCTGGCTGGGCGGCTCCATCGCCTGGCACCTGGCGGTAATGTGGGCGCTGGCGGCAAATGCCCTGCTGTATGTGTGCTGGGGCATCGGCAGCGGTCATTTTCGCCGCGACTTCCTGCCGCTGACGCCGCGCACGCTGGCGCGCGACGTTATGCTGGCGTTGACCTTCCGCCTGAAGCATCGCCTTGGGCGCTATAACGCTATTCAAAAGGCCTTCTACTGGTTTGCTCTGGCCTGCGGGCTGCTGCTGGTCCTTTCCGGCCTGTCCATATGGAAACCCGTACAGCTTTACCGGCTGGTGGCGGTGTTTGGCGGCTTCGACCGGGCGCGGTATGTGCATTTTTTCGCCATGAGCGGCATCGTGCTGTTCGCCGTGGTCCATGTGGCGATGGTCATTACCGTGCCGTCGACGTTCTTGCCCATGATTACCGGATTCCAACGCCGGACACCGCGGGACGCGCAGGATGAATGACAAACCGAGCAACCGCGTTAAACTCGAGCCGGCACAGCAAAAGGCGCTTTTTCGTCTGCAGCGCCGTTTGTTGTTGCGCTCCGGCCTGACGCTCGGCGCGCTGACCCTGCTTACCGGCTGTAATCTGCAGGACGGCGACGAGGTGGATAAGGTGCTGTGGGCCATGTCGCGCTGGAATGACCGGGTACAGGGCTGGCTGTTCAGCGGGCAGCGACTGGCGCAAACCTACCGGGCGGATCAAATAACCAACCCATTTCCGTTCAACGCTTTTTACCCCGAATTCAATGTGCCGGAAATCGATCTTTCCACTTATCAGCTGGAGGTCTCCGGGCGGGTGGCCGATAAGCGCCCCTGGACGCTGGACAAGCTGCAGGCGCTGCCGCGGCAAAGCCAGATTACCCGGCTTATCTGTATCGAGGGATGGAGCGCCATCGGACAGTGGGACGGCGTGCCGTTGCGCACCTTTCTTGAACGGATAGGCGCCGATCTGCGCGCCGGATTTGTCGGTTTCCGCTGCGCCGACCGCTATTACTCCAGCATAGACATGGCCACGGCGCTGCATCCGCAAACCACCCTGGCGTTGGATTTTGCCGGCAAGGCGCTGCCGGACGCCTTTGGTTTTCCGCTCAGGCTGCGGGTGCCGACCAAGCTGGGATTTAAAAATGCCAAGCATATCGTCGCGCTGTCGGTGGGCAACGCCAACCCCGGCGGCTACTGGGAAGATCAGGGTTATAACTGGTTTAGCGGCATTTGACGCGCCTGGCCTCAGGCCAGGCAAATCTGGTTGCGTCCCTGGCGTTTCGCCTGGTAAAGGGCTGAATCCGCCTTGACCACCAGCCGGGTGGGGGTGTCCAGCCCCGCCACCGGCAGTCCGACAAACACGCCCAGGCTTGGCGTCAGGCTACCGGTCGGGCTGCCCTGATGGGGGATGTTCAACGCCACGATCTCCTGCTGAATGCGCCGCGCCACCGCCAGGGTGCCGGCCCGATCGGTGTCGGGCAACAGGACGATGAATTCTTCCCCGCCATAGCGCGCCACCACGTCACGGTGGCGCAGGGGCAGGTTTTTCAGGGTTTGCCCGATGCGCTTCAGACATTCATCACCGGCCACATGACCGTATAAGTCGTTAAATTGCTTGAAATAGTCGACATCCAGCAGGATGATGCCCAGTTCCCGCTGCGCCCGCAGCGCGCGCTGGAATTCATTGTCCAGGGACAGATCGAAATGCCGCCGGTTATAAAGGCCGGTCAGGCCATCCGAACGCGCCAGTTGCTCCAGCGACCGGTTTAACTTACGCAGTTCCTGCTGGGCGTGGATCAACTGCTGCTCGGCGCGCATGCGCGCGCGCGCCTGGCGCATCAAGACCAGGCAGACGGCTGTTATCATTACGACAAAAACCAGCGTCATCACCGCATGGTTAACGGCGTCCTGGCGCCAGTCCGCCATGTTCTGGTCCAGCGACAAGCCGGTGGTGACGATAACCGGATACTGTTTAAGATGGGTGTAGCTATAGAGTTTTTGCCCCGGATCGGCCGACAGGGCGCCGTTGACGATGCCGGAGGTATGTTGGCGGATGTTATCGCGGTACAGCGGCGAACCGGCGATGGTGGTACCGATGATTTTTTCATCATAAGGTTGGCGGTACAGCACGGTGCCGTTGTCGAGCAGCATCATTAGCGTTGAATCATCGCTTATCATAAACCGGGTATAAAAATTGCGGAAATGGTCGAGCATAATGCTTTCCAGCAGCACGCCGGCGAAACTGCCGTCGGCATGATTAAGCCTGCGCGAGATGGGCACGATAAGCGAGTTGGTCATGCGGCTGCGGATAACCTTGCCGATGCGCAACGTCAATTCGGGATGGTCGCGATGGTAGATAAAATAATCGCGATCGCTATAGCTGTTTACGCTGGGCAGCCGCTCAGACGCCGTTACGATCATCCTGCCCGCGGCGTCAAACAGCGATAGCGCGCTGATTTGCTTTAATCCGGCCGTTTTTTGCTGGAAAAGCTGATGCAGCAGGGGTAACTGCGCCGCGCCGGTGCCCTGGGCATTGATCTGCTGCGCCAGTTCCTCAAGGGTGGCCTGCGCCTGGGCAAAGGTATCGCTGGCATGTTGCGACAGGGCCTGGGTCAGGTTCAAGGTGGTGGTTTGTGATTTGGCCAGCGCGGATTGATAGGTCTGCCAGAGGTGCCAGACGTTAATGGCTACCAGGGCGACGATCAGCAGCAAGGCGGACGCCCCCAATTCAAAAAGCAGGCTAAAGCGGTGGGGGCCATGCAAGATGGCTTCCGGGTTATCTTGCCGGGGGGAATCGAAACGTCTGCGTTTTCTCATAAGGTCTATTCAATGACATCCCTGAGCTTTCGGTATCTGGATAGGGCACTCGGCCAGCGCCGCCTATGGCGCGGTAACACGACCTGGATGCATTAGAGTATTTATCCTGTGGGCCGGTTAGTCAAAGAAGCGGCGGGTTTAATTTAACGGCGCAAAGCCGGCGCGGGCGGCGTCGGGACACTGCATCCGGCTGCCCGGTGGTGTCAAGAGCCGCGGGTAAATCAGTAATGGCGTCTAATCACTCGCGCAAATAAAAAAGGGTGAATACAGCAGACTGACCACAATGGATTTAGTATCAATGCGTTTAAAGCTTGGCAGCAGCGACTGTCCCACCGGCAAGAGTACCGGGCTGGCGATACCGGGGGGAGTATTATCAAGCGTTGAGACGATCTCGCGGGTCATGGTGATTTCATATAAACCCTGCGGATTTTGCCGCCGAAAGGTAAAGAACCGCGTCCGGTGCAGATTATACCGGTTCTCGTCATGGACCAGGGTGCCGTTAAGGGCGTAAAAGCCTTCGCGCGGGCCGGTGAAAAACATCTTGGCTTCCACGGTGTAGGTAAAGGATCCGGAGGGAAGCGCGGACCGGTAGACCATTTGGGCGGAACATTGATAACCGGAAAATCCACCGCGATAATTTCTGCTGAAAAACAGCGTAAGCGATAACAAAAGCAGCGCCATGATAATCCAGAATCTTTTCATTATACGTCCCAGTTATAGAAGTAAAAATTCAGGCATTCGGTGAGCTTTCCGCGGCCGTCCTGTTCACATTTCGCCAGGAAAGTACGACGGTTGATGCCGTCTTGTACCGTGGCGCTGGTGCGCGAGAAAAGCACTTTGTCATGGATATCGCATTGTTCAATATTACCCGCCATGGCGCGCTGGATATGCGCCGTCAGATCCGGCCGCTCGCGTTCATTTATCGGTCGCAGGGTATAGACGTTGCATGAAGCAATATTTTTGAAGAAATACAGGGGCTGGCTGTCGTTTTGCCTGAAATACATAAAGGCTGTCGCCGCGGTGATAACGATCGACAGCGCCAGGAAAAAATTCATCATCACGTCTTTAAGAAAACGGCTTGAATTCACGCCATCCGCCTTGACGCCATCCTCTGCCTCCACATCCCGCGCCGCGCGCGGGGCGGGATCCGCCGAGGTCCCATAGACCACGATATTGAGACGATCGTTGAGCTTCAGTCCGCGCTTGGGCAAGGTAACGATGGCCGAGGCGTCCAGCCCGAGCGCGAGCAGCGCTTTGCGCAGCAGGCTTATTTGCTGATTTAAATTTCCGTTGGAGGAGGACAAACCGTGTTTTTCCCAGACATTGGCAAATAAATGTTCCCGGCTGACGGCGTCCCCATTACCATGGGAAATAATAAGTTCTTCTAATACACGACCCGCGGTATTTGACAAATTGACAGAGGTTTCTTCATCCGTCGATAATGATAATCGGTATTCCAGCGTATTAAAAATAATGCGATCATCGATAAGATACCTCATTGTGGTCTCCCTATTTTCCAGCAGGTGCGCCAATGCTCATGCCTTTATTAATACATGGTTAAAATGGATAAAATAAAACACGCGGCCTGGGAATGAATAGGCCGATAAAAAAATCTTATGTATTTCCCCGTTGCCGATAAATAACCGAGGTTGTTTTTCCGGAATTATAGCCACTGGGTTGGATTGAAAGGTTAATACCGTTGGAAAATAGCGCAAACAGCGTGAACCGCTAAAAATGGCGCAGTAACACGCAGAAAATACTGTCGGTAGCGCGGCGAGGCGCGCTGACATGCGTCCCGCACTGATCGGACTTGTTCAGCGTACACTTGTACGCTAAAGTGACTGCCCTTAAAGCTACAATAAATGTAGTCACCTGCTTAACACAGGCCGGCTACGGGGGTCAGGAGCTTTTTAGCCATGCGGAAAACCAATATCGGCGCGATGGATTGCCCCATAGCACAATCACTGGAACTGGTGGGGGAGTGGTGGAGCATTCTGATTTTACGCGACGCCTTCCAGGGGCTGAGCAAGTTTGATGAATTCCAGCGTAGCCTGGGGCTGTCGCCGACCATGCTCACCCGCAGGCTGAAGACCCTGGTGCGAAACGGCATTCTTTATAAACAAGCCTACTGCACGCGTCCGGCGCGTTTTGAATATTTACTCACCGAACGCGGCCAGGCGTTTTTTCCGGTACTGCTTACCCTGCTGCAATGGGGCAATCAGGCTCTGGCGCACGAGGATATCGCCGTCGTGCCGGTAAACCGCCGCCACGCCGCGAAGGTGGCGCCGGTGCTGGTCGATCGGGATACCGGTGAGCCTCTTACCCATCTTAATGTCACTATTGCCGCCGGACCGCGTGCCGGTAAAGGGATAAAGCGGCGGCTGGAAACGAGACAGGAAAAGCTAAAACATCATGATGCATACCCGCACAAGGAATTTTTATGAGTAACCGTCGAATTGTCATTACCGGAATGGGCGCGGTATCGCCTTTAGGCTGCGGTACCGAAATCGTATGGCGGCGCCTGCTGGCGGGCCAGTCGGGCATCCGCCCCTTGCCGGAGGCGATGGTTGCTCAACTGCCGGTGAAAATCGGCGGCCAGGTGCCCGACCGGGAACAAGACCCGGAGGGCGGCCTGTACCCGGACCGGTCCGTCCCGCCCAAAGACCAGAAAAAAATGGACAGGTTTATCCTGTTTGCCATGGCGGCGGCGGACGAAGCGCTGAGCCAGGCGGGCTGGACGGCCACCACCGATGAACAGAAAGAACGCACCGCGACCATTATCGCCACCGGTATCGGCGGTTTCCCGGCTATCGCCAACGCCGTGCGCACCTCGGATAATCGCGGTCCGGGCCGGCTGTCGCCCTTTACGGTGCCGTCGTTTCTCGCCAACCTGGCTGCCGGCCATGTCTCCATCAAACATCAGTTCAAAGGGCCGATAGGCGCGCCGGTGACCGCCTGCGCGGCGGGTGTGCAGGCTATCGGCGACGCGGTGCGCCTGATCCGTAATGATGAAGCGGATATTGCCTTATGCGGCGGAACCGAAGCCGCTATCGATACCGTCAGCCTGGGAGGTTTTGCCGCCGCCAGGGCCATCTCCACGCATTTTAACGCCGACCCGGCGCGCGCATCGCGTCCGTTCGACCGCGACCGGGATGGTTTTGTGATGGGGGAAGGCGCGGGGCTGCTGGTGATTGAGGAACTGGAGCATGCGCTGGCGCGCGGCGCCACGCCGCTGGCGGAAATTGTCGGTTACGGCACCAGCGCCGATGCCTACCATATGACCTCGGGAGCGGAAGACGGCGACGGCGCTTACCGGGCGATGAAAATCGCCCTGCGCCAGGGTAATATCGCTCCCGCGCAGGTGCAGCATCTTAATGCTCATGCCACCTCCACGCCGGTCGGGGATTTAGGCGAGATTAATGCCGTAAAACATCTGTTCGGCGACAATAGCCCACTGGCCGTGACCTCGACCAAATCAGCCACCGGGCATTTGCTTGGCGCCGCCGGCGGCCTGGAAGCCATCTTTACCGTGCTGGCGCTGCGCGATCAGCGGGTGCCCGCCACCCTTAACCTGGACCATATCGATCCTGCGGCGGCGGGTTTACATCTGGTGCGCGGCGAACCGGAGGCGGTGGCCATGACCTATGCCCTGTCCAATGGCTTCGGCTTCGGCGGCGTTAACGCCAGTATCCTGTTAAAACGCTGGGAGTGATTGCGTCCGCTATCCCGTCCGGCAGGATGGGATAGCCTGCGATCAAATAGCGTCCGGCCCGCTGTTATAGGTGCTCGTCATGGCCTTCTGGCAAATATACGAAAATAGAGCCATAGCTATTTTTTCTTCTTGGGTCGACTCCTTCGACCGTTTATTTCTTGGGTTTATATAGTCATGATTAAAAGCCTTTTTCTTGGCTATATCAGATATAAATGTGGCTAAAAAATCGGCATTGTCCATGATGGCATTTGCTTTCAGCATCGGATCCCGTAGAAACAGTTGAGCAATGTCCTCCTTGCTCAGGACCGCGCCGCCGCTATTAAAATTGACGGCCCTGGCAAAGTCGTCACTGATGGCAACGATATCGTCGCCTTGGCGAGTGAGCGCTTCATTAAAACTTTCCAAAAACTCACTGGCATCGCCCAATCGGCTGGTGGAAGGGGAGATCAGGAAATCCAGTGAACCTGAATGGTGTGAAATCTCATGCAATACGGTGAGATGGGGGTGCGTGCTTAAGATCGGCGCGGTTAAAAAATTGTCCACCAGAATGATTACCCTATTATCCACATCGTCCGGGTAGGTAAATCCCATAGGGCATTCGCGGCGATAGACGTAAGGATGCGCCGGGGTGGAGCCGGTGGCGAAAATGATGCTATGTTTTGACTTTTCAAAATACCTGACAATCTGGTCGGTTCGATATTTAAGCCTGGTCATGGCTTGCGTAAGGATATTTTTATCTTTGGTCCCCAACACATTGGCTAGGTACGTTTTTATTTCATTATTTATCGGATATTGCAAAATACCAGAATCGGACAACATCGTCGTCCTGTCGAATTTATGCTTTACAATAGCGGCATACGCATTGGCTTTATCCACTCCCTGAATAAATGTCGAGATATGGTTTCTAAGAAAATGAAATTCCGCGGGAATTTTTATAATATCTTCCCCATAGCGAAATTGATAAACGGTCGGCAAAGCATAATGTTGCCTGAGTGAATTGGCAATATCATTGCCATGGTCGAATTTATTCGGATACCACATGGCATAATAATGATCCATCGGCTTTATGAACTCTGAACGTTTCGGTATGCTGTCCAGGTCAACCGGCGAATCGGCGATGCCCATCGCCTGAGCCGCGTGAGCCGCGCGCCCGTGATGATGATTAAACATATATTGGATTTTTTGCGGTTCGTGCCGCCGGCCGGCCAGGGTAGCCGGTATAGTTTGAGAGATAGGGTCTTTTACCGGCGACAATAGCCGGTTTCCGTCCTCGGCGTGGTGAATTTTTTGGCCTGGATTTCCCCCGGTATCCGTTGCGGCACCGGCAATACCATCCGTTCTGGCGGGGGGGCCGATTTTCTTGGCGCCGGGGGGTATTCCATCGCGCGCAAACTTCAGGTTTTCATCGAGCGGGGCAGGTGAACGCGTTCTATTTTTCAGTGCCGCGGATTTCAATTTAGCAATGATATTATCAAATTGCTTTCCACTGTTATAGTGTTCAAAATGTTTAATCATTTTGCTGATGGAATTTCTGCTTATAGCCGAGATGAGCTGAACGCCCGGATCGGCGGCCCTGAGGACGTCTGTCATTAAAGACGTCATTTCTTTACCGGATGGCAGGCTGACGTGATGGATAAGCTGAGTGCCCGCCGCCTTCACGGTGTTTTTGGTCAGGGGATTGCCGGCAAAGACAATCTGGCTTCTACTCAATCCCTTGAGAATACTGGCGCCAAACCGCTGGCTGAGATCGGTTATTTTCGCGGCCACGCTTAAAAACGCCACCGCGTCCAGCAAACAGGCGGGGACCGCCTGCGCAACGTCGTGATTCACCGCACCTTCAATGCAGTCATAGAGGGGGATCAGATGTTTTGCCACGGCCCATATTTTTTGTAAGTCGGAAGGCGTATATCCCGATTGATAAAGGGCGTTATAGAAAGTCTCCCGGTGGCTGTTTGTCAGAAAGATGACTAAACTGTCGTTTTTTTGATCCTCGTTTTTGATTAGACTCTTTCCAGGTAGCCCGCCAAAAAAGGCGATCAGCGGATGTAAGTTACTGTATTGCGCGCTATCATCATGAGGAAGATATTGATCAAACCGGAAAATGTCATAGCCATGGCCGGCTTTCCCCTTCAGGGCGTAATATCGCTTATCACCGCTCAGGTTTACTGAAAAGACGTCCGCATCGTTGATGTTGTCAAAATCATAGTGGCCGGCGCCATTATCCCGCAGGGCGGGAATCATGCCATTAGCTTTGATAAAAGGTATTATTCTTAGCCGGTGGATAATGGCATGTTCCGATAAAATAAAATCACGCTCTTTTTTTTCTACCGAGCCGAGCGCGCTGGTGATCAGGATTTTTTCCAACTCGGCAAAACGGTCCGCGACGGTATTGGCGTGTTTTTTATACTCATCATCAAGGCTTTCCGGCGCCGTTTTACAAGGGATAAGCACGTTGTTCAAATAGGCTTCTTTTGCCTGTTTTTTGCCTTCACTCTTTCTCTGTTCTCTCGTCATGGCCGGATTGACAATGCTTGTCAGGGGAAAAACAGTGTCGCCGGGACAACGTTCGATGATGCTGTCGGCAAGCTGGCTACGCGTTAGCCATTGTTTTACCGCATCCTGATAGCGGTTGAACTTGATGCCGAGATCCTCGATCGCTTTTCGCACCTGTACCCGGTACGCCAGGTAATCGTCCAGCGCCGTTGTCCGCAGGAGAAAAAGATGCGACCCCTGTTCGGCATTTAGTTTTTCCGGATGGTTAATGGCCTGGAAGAACAGGGCGGGCAGCGAGTAGTATCTCAGCATATCCGCGGTGACGCCGTCGCGCAGCGCGATATCCCATAATAGCCCGCCGGTTTTCACCACCTCACGCCAATGGATGTCACCCAGGTTTATGCCGTTCTCATACAAAAATAATGAACCGGAGAACAGCGACGCGAAGTCAACGTCATCCAGGGATAAACATTTCACCTGTGGGTCCCTGCCATAATAGGCAAGCAGCGGGATTTCTTTTTGCACCTCGCTGTCCCATTGGCTCTTTAACATCGCCTGGTCCGGTTCAGCCAAGGTATTGAAATTTACTTTACCTGACGCCTGTAATCCCGCCGATGAAAGCAAATACACCACGCTGTCGACGGTAAACATAAAAGGGTAACTGTCGTTGGAAACCCTTATCGCCAAGGCTATTTCCGGTGATGTTCCGAGCATATTATCGAATAGCCAATGCCTGACCGCGATGTCTACTTGCGCCGATGATAAAGTTTCATGCTGATAACCGCCATGGATATCCGTGGCGGCAAGGATCAGTTCGGCGATGTTTCTTTTACCTTTGCGCCCTGTTGAAGCCAGGTATTTGGCCACCGCGGCGGTTATCTCCTCCATACTGAATGGAATAAATCGGCCGTCATCGGGCAAAATATTATTTTTCTGTAAAAACCGGGTGATCTCCCCGTTTTTTTCATTTAATCCGGCGGCGAACGTCCCGTCCCCAGGCGTTGGTACATGGCCGCGATAAGGGTCAAGCCCGCTGGATGCCGGCGCTGGCGCGATGGTTATCGTTTCTTTCGCCGGCGGCATAGTGAATTCGCCGCCGTTAGCCGCATGCAACGGCAAATGGAGGGGCGGGTCGTTATGCTGCACAGCGGCGGTGATGGCGTCGCGGTCGGCGTTTCCCGCGCGCAAGCGGGTGACACCGGCCATGCCGCCCAGCAGGGTAACGCCAAGCAGGGAGGCTTGCCAGAACGGCCAACCGCGACCGGCAGGTCGATCGGTCCCCGATGGCGGGTTAAGGGTGACGCGTACAGATGAAGATGAGGCAAAACCAAGATGGCGTGAAATTGCCGGCGTAGCGGGTGGCGGCCTTTTTGTTGACGTTTCAGCGGAGGAAAGAAGGGGTTGATAATGACCGGTGATGCGTGGCGCCGTGAGCGGCGGTGGTGTATGCATAAGTGAATTCCCTATTGGCGAAACACGAATAGGCATAGTAGTTCGCCCCGTTAAAACGGCGCGGCAACTGGCGTGATCCTATCGGCGCCCGGCAAAAACAAATCCACCGAACGCCTGGCAAGCGAAGCCCCCGCCGGGGCGGCAATACCTGACGCGCCAGGAAATATATAATGAAAAACTGTTTTATTTCCCGAACGTGACGCCCGTACCATAATGTTATGCAGACTATGCCCTGCTTCATAGTTTGACTGTGCGCTCGCTTTATACTGGTTAGGATTTAACGTCGCAACATTCCTTTACGAGTCTTAATAAAGCCACAAGGGATCCTACAATGGACGAACAGCTAAAACAAAGCGCTTTGGATTTTCATCAGTTCCCGCAGCCGGGCAAAATCCAGGTTTCCCCTACCAAACCTTTGGCCACTCAGCACGATTTGGCGCTGGCCTATTCTCCGGGCGTTGCCGCGCCCTGCCTGGAAATCGCCAAGGACCCGCTGGCCGCGTATAAATATACCGCGCGCGGCAATCTGGTGGCGGTGATTTCCAACGGTACCGCCGTGCTGGGGTTGGGCAATATCGGCGCGCTGGCGGGCAAGCCGGTGATGGAAGGCAAGGGCGTTTTGTTTAAGAAGTTTTCCGGCATCGATGTGTTTGATATCGAAGTGGACGAGCTGGACCCTGATAAGCTCATCGAGGTGATTGCCGCCCTGGAACCGACCTTCGGCGGCATCAACCTGGAGGATATCAAGGCGCCGGAGTGTTTTTATATCGAGAAAAAACTGCGCGAGCGCATGAACATCCCGGTATTCCATGACGATCAGCACGGTACCGCCATAATTTGCACCGCCGCGGTATTAAACGGCCTGCGGGTGGTGGAAAAAAACATGAGCGACGTCAAGCTGGTGGTCTCCGGCGCCGGCGCCGCTTCCATCGCCTGCCTCAACCTGCTGGTGGCGTTGGGATTGCAGCGCCATAATATCATCGTGTGCGATTCGCGCGGCGTAATCTTCAAGGGCCGTGAAGAGAACATGGCGGAAACCAAGGCCGCCTACGCCATTGAGGATAACGGCATGCGCAGCCTGGCGGACGCCATCCCCGGCGCCGATATTTTCCTTGGCTGTTCCGGCCCCGGCGTACTGAGCCAGGACATGGTAAAAACCATGGGGCCGCGGCCGCTTATCCTGGCGCTGGCCAATCCCGAGCCGGAAATCCTGCCGCCGCTGGTGAAAGCGGTGCGTCCCGATGCGATTATCTGTACCGGTCGCTCTGATTATCCTAACCAGGTCAATAATGTCCTGTGCTTTCCGTTTATCTTCCGTGGCGCGCTGGACGTGGGCGCCACCACCATTAATGAAGAAATGAAGCTGGCCTGCGTGCGCGCCATCGCCGATCTGGCGCTGGCCGAGCAAAGCGACGTGGTCGCCTCCGCCTATGGCGATCAGGATGTGTCGTTTGGGCCGGAGTATATTATTCCCAAACCCTTTGATCCCCGGCTGATTGTCAAGATTGCCCCGGCGGTGGCGCGCGCGGCGATGGACTCCGGCGTGGCCACCCGGCCTATCAAGGATTTTGACGCCTATACCGAAAAACTGACCGAATTTGTCTATAAAACCAATTTGTTTATGCGGCCGATTTTCGCCCAGGCGCGCAAACAGCTGAAACGGGTAGTGCTGGCGGAAGGAGAAGAGGAACGCGTGCTGCGCGCCACCCAGGAAATGGTTACCCTGAAATTGGCCCGACCGATCCTGGTGGGCCGTCCGAGCGTTATCGATATGCGCCTGCAAAAGCTTGGCCTGCAAATAATTGCCGGTAAAGATTTTGACGTGGTGAACAATGAGTCCGATCCGCGCTTTAAGGCGTACTGGGGCGAATACTATCAGATCATGAAGCGCCAGGGAGTCTCGCCGGAGCAGGCCCAGCGGACGCTTATCGGCAGTCCGTCGCTGATCGCCGCCATTATGGTGCGCCGCGGCGAGGCCGACGCCATGATTTGCGGCACCGTCGGCAGTTACCAGGAGCATTTCAAAGTGGTGGAATCGGTATTCGGCTATCGCGAGGGGGTGCATGTGGCCGGCGCGATGAACGCGTTGCTGCTGCCCAGCGGCAATACCTTTATCGCCGATACCTATGTCAACGACGACCCGTCGCCGGAGCAGTTGGCGGAAATTACCCTGATGGCCGCCGAGACGGTGCGACGCTTTGGCATTGAACCCAAGGTGGCGCTGCTGTCGCACTCGAGTTTCGGCAGTTCGGATTGCCCGGCGGCGCGCAAGATGCGCAAGACCTTGCAATTGGTCAATCAGATGGCGCCCGACCTGGAAATAGACGGGGAAATGCACGGCGACGCGGCGTTGGTGGAAAGCATTCGCCGCGAGCTGATGCCGGACAGCCCGCTCAAGGGCGCGGCCAATATCCTTATCATGCCCAATATGGAAGCCGCGCGCATCAGCTATAACCTGCTGCGCGTATCATCGTCCGAAGGCGTGACCGTCGGGCCGGTGCTGATGGGCGTGGCTAAACCGGTGCATATCCTGACGCCGGTGGCCTCGGTGCGGCGTATCGTCAATATGGTGGCGCTGGCGGTGGTGGAGGCGCAGACGGAACTGCTGTAAGCCTGTTGCCGGCGTTGGTAACACCGGGTGTGGTATGTTCAGTGTTGACGGGCATAGCGGGCCATGGGATTACGCTTACCGGCCTGTGAGCGCGTAATAAAAGCCGGCTGCCCGTCCAGGCAGCCGGCTTTTTTAAGCGTTCAGACAGAGGATGGCGCGCGACGATACAAACGCCGGGGATGACCGATATTGCCATAGCGCATTTCCACCACCAGGAACCCGCTTTCAACGCAATACTCCAGATAGCGGCGGGCGGTGGTTTTGCTCAACCCGGTACAGCCGACGATATCATCAACCGAGTGCTGGACGTCATCATCGGCGCCGAATATCTGCTTGACCAGACCGAGGGTATTTTCTTCAATCCCTTTGCTGCCGGCTTCCTGGCTGAAGGTTTTGGATTGAAGTTGATACAGAATATCGACATTTTGCTGATCCACCACCTTAAACGCCCGCTGGGTCAGGGCAAATTGGATAAAACGCTCCAGGGAGTGGCGCAGGCGCTTCCAGGATACCGGCTTTAGAATATAATCGAACGCGCCGCAGCGGATGGCCTGGCTACAGGTGTTCATGTCGCTGGCGGCGGTGATGAAAATCACCGAGCATTCAAGCCCGCGCAGCAGCTCGCTGTCAATTAACGAGATACCCTGTCCGTCGGGTAAAAAATTGTCCAGCAGCACCAGTCGCGGACGTTTTTGCAACAGCTGTTCGCGCGCCTCTTTCAAGGTACCGGCGACGCCTACCAGCCGAAGCTTTTCGTGGTTATCGATAAAGTCGGCGTGCAGCTGCGCCAGCGAGCTTTCATCTTCAACAATAAGCACGTCAAAAATTTCAGGTTGCATAATAAGGTTCATCCGGGGTGATGGGGCCCTTCGTGGTCGCAAGGCCGGTTACAGGGATAAATACGGAAAAGACCGTCCCGTAGGGTTGGTTCGCGGAAACTTCTATCGCGCCGCCGGCGTGTAGAACATAGCTGGAAACCAGATGCAGGCCCAGTCCATGATCGCCTTGCTGCTTGGAGGTGACGCCAAAGGTAAAGATCCGTTCGACGTTATCCGCTGCGATGCCGATGCCCTGATCGGCGATTTCGATAACCAGCTCCCGGTCGCCGCCGGCGATATAGACTTCGATGGGATAATGCTCACCCTCGCGTCGCAGGGTCGCCTCGATGGCGTTATCGAGAATATTGCCGACCACCGACATCAGCTCGGTGTCGCGCAGCCGGGGAGGGATATGAGTTAAATGACAGGCCGGGTCGAACAGTAACTGCACGCCTTTTTCCCGAGCGCTGGCGTATTTCCCCAGCAACAGGCCGCACAGCGTGGGGGAGCAAAAGCGCGCGGAGACAAAATCGAGAATTTCCTGGGCGCTTTCCGATTGCGCTTCAATATAATGAATCGCTTCGTCGTAGCGTTTCATATGCAGCAGGCCGGCAAGCGTGGCGGTCCAGTTCAGTTGTTCATGGCGCAGGATGCGCAGATTGTCCGCATAGCGTTTCACCTGGCTTAACTGGATATTCAGGCTGTCGATATCCCTTTGATCGCGAAAACTGATGACCCATCCCTGTAATTTATCTTCCAGCATGATTCGTACCCGGCTGGCAATAACCGTGACGTCGTTGAACAGGCATATTTCGTCATGGGTATCGCCGGCCAGCATGGTCTGTTCATCGAGGAAGGCGATAGGTTTGAACAACGCGGACAGCGGGCAGCCGCGCAGCTCGCGCGAGGAGACGGACAGCGATAATAATAATTTTGCCGCCCGGTTAATCTCTGCGATGCGGTATTCTTTATCAATGGCAATCACTCCCTCGAAAATTGATTCCAACAGGGCTTTTTGCTGACGGACTAATAGACCAATTTCCCGCGGCTCCAGGTGAAACATTTGTTTTTTCATGGTGTTTGAAAACCACCATGAAAATATAAAAAGCGCCAGCAACAGCAGTAGGGCTACCATCAGAATATTAAATAATTTGCCGGCGCTGAGGTTGTCAATATGTGTTTTCAAATAGCCAATGGACACAATGCCTATAATATTATTCTGCTTGTCAAAAATAGGGGATTTACTGCGCAGGGATATGCCTAATCCGCCTTTACGGATGGAGATGATATTTTTACCCGCCAGTACTTCGCTATTATCCCCGCCGATCATCGACTTGCCGACCTGCTCCGGATAACGCGAATGGTACAAATGCATTCCCTGCTGGTCACCGATGACGATATAACTGGCATCGCTGCGTTGGGCTAATGAATCCATCAAGGTGGCGATGGCGGTTATATCCTTGATTTTCACAGCGTCTATCAGCGAGGGGATCATGGCGATTTCCCTTGCCTGCACCTGGGCGCGCGCGCCGATTTCCGTATACAGCTGCTTATCCAGATCGTAATAATAATAAAGGCCAATCAGGGTTAACAGCAGCGAGAAGAATACGATAAGGCTTATAAAAAGCTTTATGTGAAATGAGATTCTCGCGTGCATGATATACACCGGCCATAGGGGGAATGAATGCTTGATTATCAAGCCTATCATGAATGGTACGCCCTGTAAGGCCGCGGGCGATAAAGTGTGATCACTAACACAACCTGGCCGGTGAATTGCCTTGCGCCCAAAGACCGCGGGCTAATATTGCCGAAAAAATAAAATACATTTCCATCACCTTCCGTTAACATATTACCCTTTGGAGAATAAAAACCATAAAAACCATAGAAAATTAAAAATCCATCACAGAGTGAGAATAACGGTTTTTCTTCAGTAAAATAATAAAAACCATTAACGTCATAGAAACCTTTAAAACTTCCTGGTCGCAAATTGAATCCGTCGAAGGCGCGTGAAATAATAAAAACCATTAAAAACTTAAATGCCTTTAAAATAGCGGTTTTAATTTGAATGCAATCACATAAATCATGTTGTCTGGTCTTTATTATTCCTGCACACATTGACAAAGGGGCAGATGATGAGCACGACAGATGATTCCTATATTGTTGTCGAGAACACAGCAAACACAAAACGTATTTCCGTAAAGGAAAAATGGTGGCATATTCTCGACAACTGGAAAGTGGGCATTATACCCTTGCCGCTTTTCTTATTAGCCGGGGCGCTGATCGGGATTGATTGCCTGGGCGGCAAATTACCCAGCGATATCGTGGTGATGGTCGCCACGCTGGCTTTTTTTGGCTTTGCCTGCGGTGAATTCGGCAAGCGGCTGCCGATTATCGGCAAAATGGGGGCGGCCGCTATCTGCGCCACCTTTATTCCCTCGGCGCTGGTGCATTACGGTTTACTACCCGATGTGGTGGTGGCCTCCACCACCACGTTCTTTAAGAGCACCAATATTCTTTATCTTTACATCTGCTGCATTATCGTCGGCAGCATTATGAGCATGAACCGGCGCACGCTGATCCAGGGTTTCCTGCGCATTTTTTTCCCGATGCTGTGCGGCGAAGTGGCCGGCATGCTGGTCGGCATGGGTGTGGGACTGATGCTGGGCATGCCGCCGTTTCAGATTTTCTTTTTCCTGATCCTGCCCATCATGGCCGGCGGCGTCGGCGAAGGGGCCATACCGCTGTCCATCGGCTACGCCGCGCTGTTGCACATGGAGCAGGGCGTGGCGTTGGGCCGCATTCTGCCGGTCGTGATGCTCGGTGGCCTGACGGCTATCGTTATTGCCGGCTGTCTTAACCGTCTGGGCAAGCGTTACCCTCACCTTACCGGCGAAGGCAACCTGATGCCGGCCAAACCCGGCGTGCAGGAGGGATCCGACGAGGAACCGCTCCAGGCCGCCAGCGGCAAGACCGACGTCACCACCATTGCCGCCGGCGCGCTGCTGGCCGTGCTGCTGTATATGGTGGGCATGCTGGGATACAAGCTTATCGGCCTGCCGGCGCCGGTGGGGATGTTGTTTATCGCGGTGCTTATCAAACTGGCCCACGGCGTATCCCCGCGCATGCTGGAAGGTTCGCAGGTGGTGTATAAATTTTTCCAGACCTCGGTGACCTATCCGATCCTGTTTGCCGTAGGCGTGGCCATTACCCCTTGGCAAGAGCTGGTCAATGCCTTCACCCTGAACAATCTGCTGGTCATCGTCAGCACCGTCGGCACGCTGGTCGCCACGGGTTTCCTGGTGGGTAAAAAAATCGGCATGTATCCCATCGACGTGGCCATCGTTTCCTGTTGCCAGAGCGGACAGGGCGGAACCGGCGATGTGGCCATCCTCACCGCCGGTAACCGCATGGCGCTGATGCCGTTTGCCCAGATTGCCACCCGGATCGGCGGCGCCATCAACGTTTCGGTCGCCTTGATGGTATTGGGCAATTTTATTCTCTGACCCGTTACCTGCGCGGGTCGAGGCCCGTGCCGGTGATGGCCGTTGACGCAGGAATGTTTATGAAACTCGCAAGTTATCTTTACCAGGATGTCAAAAGCTACGGCATCGCGACACCTAAAGGCATTGTTGACCTGGGGCGCCGCCTCGGGCAGCGCTATCCGGATCTGAAGGCATTACTGGCCGGCGACGCGCTGGGCCTGGCGCGCGAACTGGCCGGGCAGCCGGCGGATTTTGCCGCCGATGGAGTGACGTTTTTACCGGTTATCGAACATCCGGGCAAAATTTTATGCGTCGGCATGAACTATGCCGCTAAACGCCGGGAGTTCAATGAAATAAATCCGGCGCCCACGCTGTTTGTCCGTTTCGCCGATTCACAAACCGGTCACGCTACCCCGGTCGTGAAGCCTAGCCATTCGGCGGAGTTCGATTACGAGGGCGAACTGGCGGTGATTATCGGCCGGGGCGGCGAGGATATCCCCGCCGATCGCGCCTTATCCCATGTCGCCGGGTACAGCTGTTATATGGACGGTTCCGCACGCGACTGGCAGCACACCTGGTATACCGCCGGCAAAAACTGGCGGCAGACCGGCGCGTTCGGGCCGTACCTGACCACCACCGACGAAATTCCCGACCCCCACGCGCTTAGCATTCGCACCTGGCTTAACGGTCTGATGGTGCAGGACGACAATACCCGCAGCATGATCCATAGCGTCGCCGAGCTGATCGAATACATCAGTACCTTTACCCGACTGAACGCCGGGGACGTGATTATCACCGGCTCACCGGGCGGGGTCGGTAAAAAGCGCACGCCGCCGCTGTTTATGCAGGCCGGCGACTGCATCGAGGTGGAAATCGAAAACATCGGTCATTTGCGCAATATGATTATCGACGCGGCTCCGCCCCTGGCGGTCGCCGCATCACATAGCGTCGCCTAGCCGACGCCCGGGTCCGGCGTCGGTGCCGGCCGTTTAACATTTGGATAGGAAAACCCTATGTACGATCGGGATCCGCTGGATTTTTCCGTGCTCACCGTCACCCCCGCGCGCGATAACCTGGCGGACGTGCGCGCGTTGCTTGAGGCCAGCCTCCTGGGCATGGACGCGGATATCGCCAGGTTCGTGGTGGCGCGCAGCGGCGGACGGTTGGTGGGATGCGCCGGTATGGCGGACAACGTGATCAAATGCGTCGCGGTGGCGGCCGATTACCGGGGCGAAAATCTTAGCGCCCGGCTGGTGGGCGAGGTGGAGCAACTGGCGGCGCAGCAAGGCCATTTCCATCTGTTTCTCTACACCCGACCGGCGAATATCGCCGTGTTTCGCGGTTGTGGGTTTTACCCGATTGCGCAGATGGGCCAGGTGGCGGTGCTGATGGAAAATACCCCGGTGGGCATCAGGCGCTACAGCCGTTCGCTTGAGCAATATTACCGGCCGGGAACGTCCATCGGTGCGGTGGTGATGAACGCCAACCCCTTCACCCTTGGCCACCGCTATTTGGCGGAACAGGCCGCCGCCGCCTGCGACTGGGTGCATATTTTTGTGGTGCGCGAGGACCTGTCGCTGTTTCCGTATGCCGCGCGCCTGGAAATGGTACGCCAGGGCGTGGCCCATCTGGCCAACGTCCTGGTGCATGACGGGTCGGATTACCTGATCTCGCGCGCGACCTTTCCCGGCTATTTTCTACGTGACGCCGGCCTGGTGAGCAAGACCTACAGCGCCATTGATTTACTGATTTTCCGCAATTTTATCGCGCCGCCGCTGGGTATTACCCACCGGTATGTCGGCACCGAGCCCTATTGCCCGGTGACCCATCAATATAACCGCGATATGCGCGAGTGGCTCGAAGACCCGAGCCGTTCCGGGCAGAAGCCGCTGCGGGTGGTGGAGATCGCGCGCAAATGCCATGCCGTTGGTCACGCGATCTCCGCCTCGGAGGTGCGGGCGTTGCTTGTGCAACGGCAAATGTCGCGCGTGCGCGACATCGTGCCGCCGAGTACCTTCGCCTACCTTTGCCGGCGCGAGGCGCCGGAGCGAGCCGGGATATGCGCAACAGGCGCGTAATCCGGCCCGTCACCGTTATGTCAGCCATTTATTAATCAGGAATGCATTATGAAAATCATACAAGAGGCCCTGGCGGGCACCTTCGAATCCAGCGACCTGCTGGTCAAGGTGGCGCCCAACGGCGGCGAGTTAAACGTGGTGGTCAACAGCGAGGTGATAAAGCAGTTCGGCGCGCAAATCCGCCGGGTGATCGACGAGACGCTGGACGCGATGGGCATCAGCGAAGGGCTGATCATTATTGACGATAAAGGGGCGCTGGACTGCGTGATCCGCGCCCGCGTGCAGACGGCGGTATTACGCGCCGCCGGCGCCGACGGCATCCAATGGGAGCATTTGTCATGAAAAAGCTTCGCCGCAGCATGCTGTTTATCCCCGGTGCCAACGCCGCCATGTTGTCCACCGCCTTTATCTATCGTCCCGATTCCATCATGTTCGACCTGGAGGACGCGGTTTCCCTGCGCGAGAAGGACAGCGCGCGCATTCTGGTATTCCATGCCCTGCAGCACCCGATGTACCGGGATATCGAAACCGTGGTGCGCATCAACCCGCTCAACACGCCCTTTGGCCTTAAGGATCTTGAGGCGGTGGTGCGTGCCGGGGCCGATGTGGTGCGGCTGCCGAAAACCGACAGTCCGGACGATATCCATGAACTGGAAACCCATATCGAGCGTATCGAGCGCGAATGCGGACGGGAGGTTGGTTCCACCCGCACCATGGCGGCCATCGAATCCGCCATCGGGGTGATTAACGCGGTGGCTATCGCCCGCTGTTCCCCCAGGCTTATCGGCATTGCGCTGGCGGCGTTCGATTATGTGATGGATATGCAAACCGAGCGCGGCGACGGCACCGAGCTGTTTTATGCCCGCTGTGCGGTGCTGCATGCCGCCCGCGCCGCCGGCATTGACGCCTTTGACGTGGTGTATTCGGATATCAACGACGATGACGGTTTCCTGCGTGAGGTCGATCTGGTGCGCAAAATGGGCTTTAACGGCAAATCATTGATCAACCCGCGCCAGATTGAGCTGCTGCATAACGCCTACGCGCCGACCCAGGAAGCGGTGGATTACGCCGAGCGCGTCATTCTGGCGGCGCAAGAAGGCGAACGCAACGGGCTGGGCGTGATTTCACTGAACGGCAAAATGATTGACGGCCCGATTATCAATCATGCCCAAGTGGTATTGGAGCGCGCCCGGGCGTCCGGTGTGCGTCGGTAAGGGTTTTTCACGTCGACAGAATGACAGGAATACGTAATGAGTAACGCAACAGACGATTTACAGGCGCAGTACCGCCATTTACCGCCGCTGGCGCCGTTCAGCCATGCCAACCGCCTTACGCCTTGGCTGGCGGAAGGCCAAGCCAAATACCAGCGTAAGATTTGCGACAGTCTGGAGCAGGCCATAGTGCGCAGCGGCCTGCAAGACGGCATGACTCTCTCGTTTCATCATGCCTTCCGTGAGGGCGATATGGTGATCAATCTCGTGGTGCTTACGCTTGCCAGGATGGGCTTTAAAAACCTGACGCTGGCCTCCAGCTCGCTGATGACCTGCAACGACGCGCTGATAGAGCCGATCCGCGCCGGCGTCATCAGCAAAATCTATACGTCGGGTATGCGCGGTAAGCTGGCGGACGCCATTTCACACGGCCTGATGGAAGAGCCGGTACACATTCATTCCCACGGCGGGCGGGTTAAACTGCTGCAGGACGGCGAGCTGAAGATAGACGTGGCGTTTCTCGGCGTGCCTTGCAGCGACGAGTTCGGCAACGCCAACGGCATCCATGGCAAATCCCGCTGCGGTTCGTTGGGATACGCCATGGTGGATGCGCAGTATGCCCGCCAGGTAGTGCTGCTGACCGAGGCGCTGGTGCCGTTTCCCAATATGCCGGCAAGCCTGGGACAGGATCAGGTTGATTTTATCGTGCAGGTGGATCAGGTGGGCGATCCGGCCAAGATAAGCGTGGGCGCGGCGCGCGTGACCAGTAATCCGCGCGAGCTGATGATTGCCCGCAGCGCCGCTGATGTCATTGAGCACTCAGGCTATTTTGTCGAGGGGTTCTCCCTCCAGACCGGTTCGGGCGCGTCCTCCACCGCCTGTACCCGTTTCCTGGCGCAGAAGATGCAGCGTCACGGCATCGCGGCGCGTTTCGCCTTGGGCGGCATTACCGGCAGCATCGTCGACCTGTTTGAGCAAGGCCTGATAGCCAGGCTGCTGGATACGCAATCCTTCGACGGCCAGGCGGCGGCATCCCTGGAGCACAACGCCAATCATATCGAAATTTCCACCAGCGTCTATGCCAATCCCGGCGTCAGGGCCGCTTGCTGCGACCAGTTGGATATCGTTATCCTGAGCGCGCTGGAAATCGACCTGGCGTTTAATGTCAACGTGATAACCGGTTCCGACGGGGTGATGCGCGGCGCGTCCGGCGGCCATTGCGATGTGGCCGCCGCCGCCAACCTGACCATCGTGGTGGCGCCGCTGACGCGTAGCCGCATTCCCACCGTGGTGTGCCGGGTCACCACCCTGGTTACCCCCGGCGAGAGCATTGACGTTCTGGTGACCGATCAGGGCATTGCCGTTAACCCGGCGCGGCCGGAGGTACGCCAGCGTCTGGTGGACGCCGGTCTGGAGGTGGTGGACATCGAACAGCTTTATCAACGGGCGGTCGCGCTCACCGGCGAGCCGAAGGCTATCGACTTTACCCAACGTATCGTCGGCGTGATCCGCTATCGCGACGGCAGCGTCATCGGCGTGGTGCGCCAGGTAAAAGAGGACAGCTAAATGACGAACGCCGATTCACTGCAGTTTGCCGTTTCGCTGGAAGAGCTGCTGGCGGCCCGGGATCTGCGCGCCGCGCGCCAGAGGGAATGGCTGACGCGCCACGATCGCACGCTGATTTCATTGACGCTGGTGACGCCGGGTTCAGTGAAGGATTCGGCCCGCTACCGCCGCTCGATGCGCGCCGCGCTGGCGGCCTGCGACGCGCTGCTGGCGCAGCGCGGCTGGGCGGTGCTTGACCGGGCGGTGTTCTGGCCCGACACCGGGCCCGAGGCGTTGTGGGCGGTCGATCATCCCGCCGTGGAGGTGAAGGCCGCCACGGTGGCGCTGGAGCAGGAACATACCCTCGGGCGCCTGTGGGATATCGATGTATTTTCCCCGACGGCCGGCGTTATCGGCCGCCGCTCCCTTGACCAGGCGGGACGCCCATGTTTGCTGTGCGACCAGCCCGCTCATGCCTGCGCGCGGTCGCGCCGGCATCCGCCGGAGCAGCTTATCAATAAAATCGAGGGTCTGCTGGATGCCTACTTTGTCCGCTGATAACCGCGCCCGCGCGCCGGAGAATGTTGACATCGCGGGCGGCGACGGGGCGGGCGCGATTCCCGCCATCGGTTTGCTGGCGGCCGCCGCGCTGCGCGAGGAAGTTATGCTGACGCCGAAACCGGGCCTGGTGGACCGCCGGAATAACGGCGCGCACCGGGATATGGATTTGCCCTTGTTTATGGCCAGCATAACGGCCATCGCGCCTTGGTTCGGGCGGTTTGCCGCCTGTGGCGAGCGCCATGCCGATATGCCGGCCGAACAGGCGCTGACCGTGATTCGTCCCGTCGGGCATGCCTGCGAACAGGCCATGTTTGCCGCCACCGGCGGCGTCAACACCCATAAAGGAGGGATTTTTTCCCTGGGATTATTGTGCGCCGCCGCCGGACGCCTGACCGGCCGTGGGCGTAAGCTGACCCGCGGCGCCTTATGCGCTGAAGTGGCGGCGATGTGCGCCCGGCTGGTGGCGACGGAACTGGCCGGCTGCCGCCGGCCGGCGACCGTGGGCGAACATCTTTACCTGCGCCATGGCCTGACCGGCGCCAGGGGCGAGGCCGCCGGCGGGTTTGCCACCGTGCGCGACCATGCCTTGCCGGCCTGGGATCGGTTGCAGGCGGCCGGAGGGGATCGGGACACCGCACTGCTGCACGGTCTGCTGGTATTGATGGCCCATAATCGCGATACCAATCTGGTTTCGCGCGGCGGTCTCGCCGGCCTGGGTTTTGTCCAGGGCCATGCCCGGCGACTGCTGGCGAAAGGCTGGCGCACGCAAGACCTGGAGATCATGGACCGGGCGCTTACGCGGCGTAATCTCAGCCCCGGCGGCAGCGCCGATCTGCTGGCGGTGATGGCGGTGCTGGCGCGGTTTCCGGCATGAAACGCTATCGGCCGGCACACGAAAGGCCGGAGGCCGAACCTGTCCGGCCTGAACGCAGCGCGCGCGATCGTCCCATGATTGAGCGCCCGGCGCGCGCCGGGCCGCGGGGCAGCCTGCCGCCGGCGCCGGACACCGACCCGCACGGCGGCGATGCCGGCCACGCATCGCTGCGCGTGGTGCTGGTGCCGGGCATTAACGACAGCGGCCCGGAACATTGGCAAACCCACTGGCAGGCGAAATTGCCCGCCTGGCGGCGTATTGCCCAGCGCAACTGGCAGCAACCGGATCTCGACGGCTGGCAAACGGCCATCAGGCGCGCGCTGGACGCGCCGTCGACGCCGTCGTTGCTGATAGGCCATAGCTTTGGCGCCTTGTCATCCTGGTATTATGCCATCCGGTGTCCCGACCGGGTCGCCGGGGTAGTGCTGGTTGCCCCGGCCGAGCCGGTGCGGTTTGAAATCGAGGATCGCATCCTGCCCGTGCGCCTGCCGGTGCCAAGCCTGATGTTTGCCAGCCATAACGATCCGCTGCTGACGTTCGCGCGCGCGCAGTACTGGGCCGACGCCTGGGGCAGCGAACTGGTGGACGTGGGGGAGGCGGGTCATATCAACGCCCAGTCCGGCTTCGGCGCATGGCCGCACGGCCTGCAATGCGTCCAAGAGTTTGCCCGCCGGCTAACGCCGATGAACGCGGGATAATGCCGCCTCCATCGCCGGTTTAACGCGTAAAAATCAACGCCCGAAAATTGTCGTCGCCCAATAAGCATTCCTTTAAGATGACCGTTATGTTGGGTTAAAGGGTGACGACCGCTATGTTTTTTGAGCTGCCTGATGTTGATACGCTATACGCCGCACTGCTGGCGCGCGATCCGGTATACGACGGTTTTGCGTTTGTGGGGGTTAAAAGCACCGGCGTATTTTGCCGTCTGACCTGCCCGGCGCGCAAACCCAAAAAAGAGAATGCCGTTTTTTACCCCACCGTGGTCGAGGCGCTGGAGGCCGGATTCAGACCGTGCAAAAGGTGCCAGCCGCTGTCTTTGTTCGGCGCGCGGGATAAAACCCTCGGCACGCTGCTGGCCAGCCTGGAAAACGACCCGGAAAAAAAATGGTCGGAAGACGACCTTACCGCGGCGGGTTTGGATCCTTCCACCGTAAGGCGGGCGTTTAAACGCCAGTTCGGCGTTACGTTTCTTGAAATGGCGCGGCTGCGCCGATTGGGGAAAGGCGTCAACCAGCTCACCACCGGGGCGGAGGTGATAGACGCCCAGCTCGAAGCCAGTTTTGAATCGGGCAGCGGGTTTCGCGCCGCCATCACCCGTCATCTGGGCATGAATCCCAGCCAGGCCCGTCGGCACCGGTTTTTAAAAAGCCACTGGCTGGAAACCCCGCTCGGCTCCATGCTGGCGGTGGCGGACCACCAGGCGCTGCATCTGCTGGAGTTCGTCGATCGCCAGGCGTTGCCCGCGGAGCTGACCCGGCTGCGCAACCTTACCGGCTCGGAGATCATCATGGACCGCACGCCGGTCACCGACCGGCTGGAGAAAGAGCTGAATGACTATTTCGCCGGCACATCCTGCCGTTTCGCCACGCCGCTGGCAGAGCACGGATCGGTATTCACCCGCCAGGTCTGGGATGCCCTGCGGTCGATTCCCGCGGGCCAGGTAAGAAGCTATTCCGCGGTGGCCGCCGCCATCGATCGCCCCAGCGCCACCAGGGCGGTGGCGCGGGCCAACGGCGCCAACCAGATTGCCATTTTGATACCCTGTCATCGGGTGATCGGCGCCGACGGCGCCCTGACCGGCTACGGCGGCGGACTATGGCGCAAGCAATGGTTAATCGAACATGAAAAACGGCGGTTTTCAGGCGAAGAACAGGGACGGGCTACCGTAACGCGTTTATAACGCCAAGACCAATCATTCCCGCGCAACGGCCGATTGAATGCCATACTGAGGGCTTATTGTCAGGAATCTCAGGCCACCGGGAGTTACAATGAGTAAAAAAAAGCAGCATAACATTGATGAAGAATCAACCTGCGCGCCGATCCCCTCCGGCAAGGAGTACGATCGGGTCCTGCATGAACTGCAAGTCGAGCTGGTTAAGCTACAGCGCGAAATAATCAGCGCCAACGACAAAATCCTGGTTATTTTCGAGGGCCGCGACGCGGCGGGCAAAGACGGCATCATCAAAACCATTTCAGAACACCTGAGCGCGCGTGAAATCAGGGTCGTCGCCCTGGGCAAACCCTCGGAGCGCGATCGCGCCGAATGGTATTTCCAACGCTACGTGGCGCAGCTGCCGGCGGCGCAGGAAATGGTGCTGTTTAACCGCAGTTGGTATAACCGCGCCGGCGTCGAGCGGGTGATGAAGTTTTGCACCGACGAACAGTACGAAGAATTTATGAACACGGTGACCGATTTTGAACAACTGCTGGTGCGTTCGGGCATCAAGCTGATTAAATATTATCTGGATATCAGCAAACATGAACAAAAGGAACGGCTGGAATCCCGGCTCACCGATCCCCTGAAGCAGTGGAAAATCAGCCCCATCGACCAGCAGGCCACCAAATTGTGGAAACCGTACAGCGAGGCCCGCAACGCCATGCTGACCCGCACCCATACCCCGACCACGCCGTGGATCGTGGTGCACAGCGACGACAAGCATGCGGCGCGTATCAATATCCTGCGCGACCTGCTGGGACGCCTGCCGTATCAGGGAAAGGATAAAAACCTGGCGCTGCCCGATCCGCAGGTGCTGTATGCCTTCGATACCGTCTTTATCGAAAACGGCCGGCTGGCGCCCTGACGGCCCGCGCGGGGCGCGTTTTCGCCGCGCGCCCCCCACGCCTTGCCTTGCGCAGCCGGTCGGGGCGCGCTATTGTCATGATTCATTTGCGCGGCATACCCGGCATCGGCCGGCGTTTGCGTCGCCGGCGGCGCGTCGGGGATGGCCGATGACATCCGGCCCCTCTCTCGTTTGAAAAGGATAAAACATGACCGAGTCTCTCTACGACATACCGCTTAAGCAAATTGACGGTACTACCAGCAGCCTGGCGGCGTATCGCGGCAAGGTGCTGCTGGTGGTCAACGTGGCGTCCAAGTGTGGGTTGACGCCGCAGTATGAAGGACTGGAAAAGCTCTATCAGGAGCGCGGCGCTAAAGGGCTGGAAGTGCTGGGTTTCCCCGCCAATAACTTCAAGGGCCAGGAGCCGGGCAGCGACGCGGAAATCAGCGATTTCTGCGCCGTCAACTATGACGTGCATTTCCCGTTGTTTTCCAAAATATCGGTGCTGGGCGACGATCAGCATCCTTTATACGCCCAGCTCACCGCGGCGCAGCCGGCGGCTACCGGCGACGGTCCGTTTCGCGAGCGGCTGAAGGGTTACGGCGTCGATCCCACCAATCGCCAGGACGTATTGTGGAATTTTGAAAAATTCCTGATTAACCGGCAGGGCAAGGTCATCGCGCGTTTCGCGCCGGATGTCACCGCCGAGGACCCGCGGCTGCTGCGCGCCATTGACGCCGCGCTTGGCTAGCAATACTTTCCCGCGACCCGCCCTGGATCGCCATGGGTTGGGTTGCTTTTGTTTTTTACTTAAGAACGCTGCCTTATTTAATATTAAATTAAAGTCAGGCTAAATAATAAGTCATGGCTCCGCAGCGATATAAGCTATTTAATCTCTTTCACCGCTTATCCCGACGGCCACACCAGGCTGTATAATCATTTTCAGCGCCATATCAAAAGTACAACGTTGGCAGAAGCCAGACGTAAAGCTTCCGTCAAATGACGGCGGCTGGCCAGACCTCGCTGGCCGGCGGGCAACGGCGCGGCGCTTCGCCGCCGGCGTGGAAAGCCGCCGCTGGCAACGCGGAAATCTTATCCCGGCAAGGCCGGTATGCTAAAATCAGCGCCATGAGGTTTTCTCCCCAGAAATGGGACGAATAGGGTTTTGCAATGATTACCATGCAGGATGTTGCAATCAAGGCGGGCGTCTCCAAATCCACGGTGTCCCGTGTCCTGGCAGGCAATAGCTATGTCAAGGAAACGACGCGCCTGCGGGTATTCCAGGCTATCGAGGAATCCGGTTATCGTCCCAACCTGCTGGCCAGAAGCCTGGCGACTAAAAACTCGCAAAGCATAGGCCTGATAGTCACCAACACGCTGTTTAACGGCCCCTATTTCAGCGAACTGTTATACCAGACCGCCAAAATGACTGAAAACTACGGTCGGCAGCTCATCCTGGTGGACGGCAAACACAGCGCCGACAGCGAGCTGGAGTCGATACAGTTCCTGCTGGACCGCCGCTGTGACGCTATTATCATCTATCCGAGTTTCCTGGGCGAAAAGGACTTGATGGGCCTGATCGCCCGGCACGATATCCCGTTCCTGGTGATCAACCGCGATTTGCCGCATGCCCGCGAGCACTGCGTCTTTGCCGATCATCAGCGTGACGCCCGCGAGGCGGTGGGTTATCTGATCGCGCAGGGACATCGTGACATCGCCTTTATCACCGGTGCCGAGGGGTCGCCCACCGCCGCCGCGCGCGCCAAAGGATACCGTCAGGCCCTGGCCGCCGCCGGCATCCCGATCGACGAGGCGCTGACAGCCGCCGGACACTGGTCATTAGACAGCGGTTTTAACGCCTGCATGGCGCTGCTGGACGGCGCGGCGACCTTCAGCGCGCTGGTGTGCGGCAACGACGATATGGCCATCGGCGCCGCCAGGGCGCTGCGCGAGCGGGGCAGGGCGGTGCCCGGCGAGGTCTCGTTGCTCAGTTTTGACGATATTCCGGTGGCGTCTTATTTTAATCCGCCGCTGACCACCGTGCATGTGCCGGTGGCGCAGATGATTAAAAGCGCGCTGGAGCAGGTGGTCAGCGTCCTGGACGGCGACAGGGTGTCACCGCTCAAACCCTTTCGCGGTCAACTGATGGTGCGCGATTCGGTTATTCCCGGCCCGTTCGCCGGCTGATAACCCCCCGCCCAGGCCCGCCGGCGCATGCTGGCCTCAATACTCGATATCCGTCTCAAGACGCTGTCCATTAGCCTTAATCAAGCGCTGGTACCAGAAAAAACTTTTTTTCCTGTGGCGGGCCAGATCCTTAAGGTCGTGCTCATCGCGATTGACATAGACAAAGCCGTAACGTTTGCTGATGCCCTGGTGCGTGCTGACCAAATCAATCGCCGACCAGGGGCAATAACCGAACAGCGCCACGCCGTCGGTAATGGCCAACTGCAGTTGGCGTATATGGTCGCTGAGATAGCGGATACGGTCATCATCGTGGATCTTGTTGCCCGCCGTCAGCTTATCAAAGGCGCCCAGGCCGTTTTCGGTCACGATCAACGGCAGATGATAGCGCTCATAGATTTCCCGACAGGTCACGCGCAATCCCACCGGATCGATATACCAGCCGAACTGGTTATGCTCCAGATGCGGATTGTCGGCGCCGATATACACCGCGCTATCCATGCCCGGCAACTGCTGGTCCTCGATTTCGCGCGCGCGTTGCGCGGCGGCGTTTTCCCGCGGCGCATCGGCCGCCACCGTGGTTGAGGCATAATAGTTAAAAGCGATAAAATCGGGACGTCCTTGCGCCAGCAGGTCCAAATCCTGCGCGGTTATACTTGGCAGATAGCCTTTTTCCGCCATAAACCGCCAGGCCAGCGCGTTATAGCGGCCATGGCAGGCCAGATCCAGATAAAGCCAGTTGCGGATGGATGAATAATTATTGGCGGCGATCACATCCTCTGGCCGCGAACTGGCCGGGTAGACGCAGGAAATATTCGGCGCCGGGCCGATCTTGGCGGACGGCAACAGCTCATGGCAGGCGATCATCGCCCTGGCCTGCGCCAGCATCATATGATGGTTTTGCTGATAGAGGGTCTTTTGCGGATCGGGGGTGCCGGGAGGCAGGGTGCCGATCACATCGCCTTTCAGGATCATCATATTCTGTTCGTTTATCGTCAGCCAGAAGTTAACCCGATCGCCGAACAGCTCGAAGGCGGTGCGGGCAAAGCGTTCAAAGGCTGCTATGGTGCGCGGATTGGACCAGCCGCCCTGCAACTGCAACGCCCAGGGCAGATCAAAATGATACAGCGTCACCAGCGGCTCGATGCCGTGGCGGCGGATTTCATCAATCAGCCGCTGGTAAAAGGCCACCCCCTGGGGGTTGAGCTCGCCGTCGCCGTCGGGATACAGGCGGCTCCAGGCGATGGAAAAGCGATAGGTCTTAAGCCCCAGTTCGGCAAACAGGGCAATGTCACCGGCAAAACGATGATAATGATCGCTGGTGACGGTAAAATCGCTCAGCTCCGGCGCAAATTGCGCCCGATCGATTACCGACGGGCCTTTGCCGTCCTCGTTCCAGGCGCCTTCCACCTGGTAGGCCGAGGTGGACGCGCCCCAAAGAAATCCCGGTGGAAAAGGTGCCAACGTCTGATAATGCATAATTATCTCCCTTCATGTGTATCGTGGTGAATTTCCCGCTGTTGCAGCGCGTCGATGGCGCGATGCAGGATAATGAGCTCTTCCACCAGTTCGCGGGCCAGCATGGCGTTCATCAGATGGTCCTGGGCATGGACCATTATCAGGCTGACCGGGACCTTGCCCTGTCCCTCATCGTCGCCGATAAAGCGCGTCTGGATCCGGTGCGCCCGGCGGGCGGCGGCGGCGGCATCGGCCAACAGCGCCTCGGCCTGCGGCCATTGCCGAAGGCGCGCGGCGCGCAGGGCTTCCATCGCATCCGAGCGCGCTTCGCCCGCATGGATAATCAATTCCATTATTTGGGTTTCCATATCTGAACTTTCGTCCATGGTCATGCCTCCTGTGGCCGGGTCTGCGGCAGCGGGACATCCTGCGCCAGCAGCTGGCGTTCATAGATTTTGAAAAAGGGGTAATACACCAGCGTCGATACGGCCAGCAGCACCACCACCAGCAGCGCCGCGCGGATATCCCAGCCGGTGGACCAGGCCGCGCCGATGGGGGCCGGGGTGGTCCAGGGCGCCATGGAAATCACCCGGCCGACCATATCGGTGCGGGTGGCGATATACGCAAGCGTGGCGTTGATCAACGGCGCGGTGATAAACGGAATAAACAGCGTTGGATTCATCACCACCGGGGAACCAAAAATCACCGGCTCGTTAATATTGAACAGACAGGGCACCAGACTGAGTTTGCCGATGGACCGCAGGTGGGCGGACCGGCTGCGCAGATAAAGCAGCACCAGGCCCATGGTGGATCCGGAGCCGCCGATGACGATAAAAAATTGCCAGAAGGGTTCGATAAAAATATGGGTCAGCGGTTGCCCGGCGGTCAGTTCCTGCTGGTTTATGCCCAGATTGGTCAGCCAGAAGGCCTGCAGCATGCCGCCAACGATCACCGCGCCGTGGATGCCGGCAAACCACAACAAATGACAGATCAGTACCGCGATTAAAATTGCCGGCAGCGTATCGGCGGCGGAAATAATCGGGCCGAACAGTGCCATAATGGCCTGGGGCAGTAACATGCCGAATTGCGATTGAATAAGCAGGCTCAGGGGATATAGCGTGAAAAATATAGCCAGTACGGGTATTAATAAATCAAAGGATTGCTGTATTTTTGGCGGCACCTGTTCCGGCAGATGGAAACCAATATTTCTCACCTGCAAAAAATGCATTAATTCGGTTGCGAAAATAGCCACCAACAGGGCGGTAAATATCCCGGTGCCGCCAAGCGAGGAAACCGGCAGCATTTTATCGGTTTGCGGGGCGGCCACCACCATAAATGCCATTAACGACAACATGGCGGCCATAAAACCATTCATTTTATAACTGAGGGCCAGATTATAGGCGATGGCGGCGGCAATAAATAACGACATAATGCCCATGGTCATATTGTACGGCATAAGGATTACCGACTCATACTGTGCCGCCATGCGCAGCCACCACTGCGCAAATGCCCAATCGCTGGTGGCGGAAAAGGGCGGGTGCGCGAACACCAGCATAAAGGAACCGACGATCAGGAACGGCATGGCGGAAATAAAACCATCCCTTATCGCCATGACATGACGCTGGCTGGATAGCCTGCCCGCGATGGGACTGATGGTGTTTTCAATAACGCTAAAGACCGACTCGCTAATTCCGGACATGATTTCTCCTAGGCGTTAAGCAGCGCCAGCGTTTCGTTTAATATTTTTTCGCCGTTCATCATGCCGTAATCCATGCTGTTGATGACCGCGATGGGTTTATGCTGCTCATCGGCGAGGATTTTGAAATCCCTGAGTTTATATTTAATCTGTGGCCCCAGCAGGCAGCAATCGTAATGGGGCAGTTGCGCGGCAAACTCTTCCAGCCCCACCGCTTTTATTTCTACATCCAATCCTTTTATTTCAGCGGCTTTTTGCATTTTTTTAACCACCATGCTGGTGGACATTCCGGCGGCGCAACACAACAGGATCTTTGGCATACAGCGGCCCTCTTAAGATGTGGTTTAGTGAGTAATACCTTATGGGTTTTTTTTCTGCAACCGGTTTCAGAAACCGGTTGCAGTTTTGTGATGGCGGTCAATGGCCGGCCCGCGGCAGGTTTTGATAACAAGCGAGGCGACGCGGGTTATGTCGACAACTGTCGACGGCTTCACGGCATAACTCACACAAAATAGCGGAAAATAGCCGGACGCCGACCAACCTGCCCAGCAGCTTAACGCGTGCGTCAGGTTTGGCAATACATTCACATTGCGCCAGCAAATATCGCCGAGGGGTTTAGCCGTGCCACGTACCATTATGTTGATCCCAACCGACCTGAGCGTCGGGTTGACCAGCGTCACCTTGGGCATTATCCGGGCCATCGAGCGCAAGGGGATGCGCCTGAGTCTCTACAAGCCGGTTGCCCAGCCGCGCGACGGCAGCAGTCGGCCGGACCAGACCAGCGCCATTATCCGCGCCAACTCGGCGATTCCGGTCCCGCCGCCGCTGGAAATAGGCTATGTCGAAATGCTGTTGGGATCCAACCGGCGCGACGTCCTGATGGAGGAAATCGTCGCGCGTTATCAAGGCGCTCTGGGCCAGGCGGACGTGGTATTGATCGAGGGACTGATGCTGACGCGGCGCCATCAGTTCGCCAACGCGCTGAATCACGACATCGCCAAGGCGCTGAACGCGGAAATCGTGCTGGTCACCGCCTTGGGGACAGGTTCACCGGCGCAGATGAAAGAACGGCTGGAGCTGGCGCGTACCGGCATAGGCCGGCATATCAGCGTGGCGGGCGTCATCATCAATAAAATTAACGCGCCGCTGGATGAACAGGGCCGCACCCGGCCCGACCTGTCGGAAATTTTTGACCAGGCCCATCAGGACGGGGCCGCCGACGCGGCGTTGCCGCCGTTCGGCAATCTGCCCATGCCGGTATTGGGGGCAATCCCCTGGAGCATGGAACTTATCGCCACGCGGGTTATCGATATGGCCCATCATCTGAACGCCCGCATCGTTAACGCCGGCGATATCCATACGCGGCGGGTGCGGTCGGTGACCTTTTGCGCACGCGGGCTTACCGGCATGGTCGACCTGTTTCGCCCCGGTTCGCTGCTGGTGACCTGCGCGGATCGTCCGGAAGTGCTGGTGTCCGCCTGTCTGGCGGCGATGAACGGGGTGGATATCGGCGCCATTTTGCTTACCGGCGGCTATGATATCGCGCCTTCCATCGGCAGGTTATGCGAGCGTGCCTTCCAGACCGGGCTGCCGGTACTGATGGTCGACACCAATACCTGGCAAACCTCGCTTAACCTGCAGAACTTTAACCTGGAAGTGCCGGCCGAAGATCATCAGCGTGTCGAAAAATTACAGGATTATATCGCCGGCTTTATCGACGACGGCTGGATAACCTCCCTGGCCGCCGTCTCTGAACGTCCGCGCCGCCAGTCGCCGCCCGCCTTCCGTTACCAACTTACCGAAATGGCCCGCAGGGCGGCAAAACGCATCGTCTTGCCGGAAGGGGATGAACCGCGCACCATCAAGGCCGCGGCAATTTGCGCCGAGCGGGGCATCGCGCGCTGCGTATTGCTGGGCTGTCCCGATGAGATACGCCGGGTCGCCGCGGCGCAGGGCGTGACGCTGGGCGCGGGCATTGATTTGGTCGATCCGGCGGTCGCGCGGGAGCGCTATCTGGCGCGACTGGTGGCGCTGCGCCAGGCCAAAGGCGTAACCGAACTGATTGCGCGCGCGCAGCTGGAGGATAACGTGGTGCTGGGCACGCTGATGCTTGAACAGGGACACGTGGACGGCCTGGTCTCCGGCGCGGTGCACACCACCGCCAATACCATCCGCCCGGCGCTGCAGTTGATCAAGACAGCCGCGGGCAGTTCGCTGGTTTCCTCGGTGTTCTTTATGCTGTTGCCTGAACAGGTATTGGTCTACGGCGACTGCGCCATCAATCCCGACCCCGACGCCGGACAATTGGCGGATATCGCCATCCAGTCCGCCGACTCGGCCGCCGCGTTCGGTATTGAACCGCGCGTGGCGATGATTTCATACTCCACCGGCACGTCCGGTACCGGCAGCGACGTGGATAAAGTACGCGAAGCCACCCGGTTGGCGCGCGCAAAACGGCCCGATCTGATGATCGACGGTCCGCTGCAGTACGATGCCGCGATTATGGCCGACGTGGCCAAAACCAAAGCGCCCGATTCGCCGGTGGCGGGCCACGCCACGGTCTTTATTTTCCCGGATCTCAATACCGGCAACACGACCTACAAAGCGGTGCAGCGCTCGGCGGCGCTGGTCTCCATAGGGCCGATGCTGCAAGGCCTGCGCAAACCGGTCAATGACCTTTCGCGCGGGGCGCTGGTGGACGATATTGTCTACACTATCGCCCTGACGGCCATTCAGTCGATGCAGCAATCCCCCGCATGCTGAATTTAGCCGTGGTAAATGCGAAAAGATGTCTATACTCATTAGGTTATCCCAAACTGAGCTCATATCTGTCTTTAGACGTAAACTCTGTTCAGAACATGCTAATGCGCTGGCAACAGCGCGCCAAGAAACATAGGAGTTTTCCATGGGCATCGGAACCATTGTCTTAATCGTATTAATACTTCTGCTTATTGGTGTTTTCCCGAGCTGGCCGCACAGCCGCGGCTGGGGTTATTATCCCAGCGGCACGCTGGGCGTGGTGGTGGTTATCCTGCTGATCCTGGTGTTGATGGGACGGATTTAACCCCGGCCAAGCGCCTTTAACGCGCAGGTATCAATCGGGGGCTTGCTTAGCGGCAAGCCCCTTTTTACTGGCCGGTGATGGTATGGCGCGCGAACGGCGTCAAGATAAGCGCGGTTCGTCGGGACAATCCGCGCCCCACTGTCTACGCTTATCTAGGATGGCCGACATTGCGCTTCCGCTGTCGGCAGGTACTGTTACAGGAGTTTATTATGCGGCGTATTGTGTTTTTAATAGCCACGGCGTTAACCGCCAATATGGCATTGGCGCAGCCCCAGCCGGCGGTGCATACCGCCGGCCTTATCGGCGCCGACGGCAAGGATATGGGAAAAATTACCCTGCTTGACGCGCCTAAAGGCGTGATTTTGCGCGTGGAGGCGTCGGGGCTGACTCCCGGCTGGCACGGTATCCATTTCCATGAAAAAGGCGTCTGCGACGCCAAGGATAAATTCAAGGAAGCCGGCGGCCATGTCCATTCAGCCATGCCGGTGGTGCATGGTTTGTTGAACAGCAACGCCAACGATCAGGGCGACTTGACCAATATTTACGCCGGCGCCGACGGCAAGGCCGCCGCGGAAATCTATTCGACCCTGGTGTCGGTCACGCCCGGCACTCCGCGTCCCGCGCTGCTGGACGGCGACGGATCGTCGGTGGTGATCCACGCCAACCCCGACGATTATCAAAGCCAGCCCATCGGGGGCGCCGGCGACCGTGTGGCCTGCGCGGTGATAAAATAACCGGTAAACCGGCCGGCGCATGCCGGCCGTTCCACAGCCATCCCCATTCGCCCGCCGGCGCTATTTTTTCACATCCACCTGATAAAAAATGTGCTTGCCGAAGGGATCGATTTCATAGCCGGTGACGTCGTTGCGCACCGGTTCAAAAATGGTTGAATGGGCAATCATCACCGCCGGCATTTGCTCGTGCATCATATCCTGCGCCTGCTGGTAGAGCGCTATGCGCCGGTCATGATCGCCGCTGGCGCGCGCTTCGGTAATCAGCTTATCAAACGGCGGGTAACACCATCGGGCCGAATTGGAGCCGCCATTGGCCGAGGTGCAGGAAAACAGCGGGCCGAAAAAGTTATCCGGATCGCCGGTGGCGGTGGTCCAGCCCATTAGCGCCGCCTGATGTTCGCCGTTCCTCACCCGTTTGAGATATTCGCCCCATTCATAGGTAACGATATTGGCCTTCACGCCGATTTTTGCCCAATCGGCTTGGATCATCTCCGCCATGCGGCGGGCGTTGGGGTTGTAGGGCCGCTGAACCGGCATCGCCCACAGATCGATGGTCAGGCCGTCGGGGTAACCCGCCTCCTTCAGTAGGGCGCGGGCCTTGTCCGGATCTAAGTCATAATCGCGCAAATCTTGTTTGGCGCTCCAGACGCCGGGCGGCAGAATATTTTTCGCCGCGGTGCCGGTGCCCTGGAATATGGCCTCGATAATCGCCGGTTTGTTAATCGCCATGGCCAGCGCCTGGCGTACTTTTAGGTTGTCGAGCGGCGGTTTTTGCGTATTAAAGGCCAGGAAACCGGTGTTAAGCCCGGCTTTCTGCAAAAGCGTAATATCTTTATCCGCCCGCATGCGCGGCAGGTCGGCCGGATTGGGGAACGGCATCACCTGGCATTCGCCTTTTTCCAGCTTGGCGAAGCGCACCGAGGCGTCCGGGGTAATGGCGTACACCAGCCGGTCAAGCTTGGCTTTACCCTGCCAGTAATCAGGGAAGGCGCTGAACAGAATACGCGAGTCTTTTTGATACTGGGTCAGTTGGAACGGCCCGGTGCCGACGGGATCCATATCCACCCGTTCCGGCGTGCCGGCTTTCAGCATGGCGTCGGCATATTCGCTTGACAGTATCGAGGCGAAGTACCAGGCCAGATCGGCCAGGAACGGCGCCTCGGCATGGGCAAGGGTGAAGCGCACGGTATGATCGTCCACCTTGTCGATGGCGGCCAGCAGCGTACCGAATTCCAGGCTGTCGAAGTTGGCGTAGGTGCCGTGGGACACGTTGTGATAAGGATTTTGCTGATCTTTTTGCCGCATAAATGAAAAAATCACGTCGTCGGCGTTAAAATCACGGGTGGGTTGGAAATATTTATTGCCCTGGAATTTTACCCCCTGGCGCAGATGGAAGGTATAGACCTTGCCGTCCGCGCTGATGTCCCAGCTTTCCGCCAGGCTGGGCTGCAGTTCGGTGGTGCCGGTCTTGAAATCCACCAGCCGGTTATAAATCGGCACCGCGCTGGCATCCACGCTGGTACCGGAGGTGTACAGCTGCGGGTTGAAATTTTCCGGCGAGCCTTCAGAGCAGAACACCAGCGTTTTGGCCGCGGCCGCGCCGCTGGCCATAAGCATAAGCGTAAGCGTTAATGTCGAAAGCGTTGATTTCAACACCGCGCCGCGCCTTGGTTTTTTCCCGATGCCGTTATTCGACAGGCTATTCTTACCCGGCTGCATAGTTTATCCCCAGTTAAAATGACTCCATAAAATTTAAGCCCCATTCTTATCAGTATGGGGTTAATAAATAAAGCCATTTTAGTACTAAAATCCTACCGCCTGGCCATCGCGCCGGCTGTCGCTGGCGGCAACGTAGCCGTGATCGCGATCCTGCGATAGGCGCCAGATAAACTGACCGGATCCGAAATCCATGTAGGGGTCGTTGATTGATTTCAGCCGGTGGCCCATGGCGCGCAATTGCTCGACCACCGTCGGGTCAAGGGTGGCTTCAAGGTCCAGGGTAAAATCCCGGTTGACCTTCCAGCGCGGCGCGTCGCAGGCGGCCTGGGGCTGCTGATGGAAATCCAGCATGCGCACCAGGGTCTGCACATGGCCCTGCGGCTGCATATCGCCGCCCATGACGCCAAAGCTCATTTGCGCCTGGCCGTCCCTGGTCAAAAACGCCGGGATAATGGTCTGGAACGGGCGCTTGCCGGGCGCGACCACGTTAACCGAACGCGGGTCGCTTGAGAAGCCGGCGCCGCGGTTTTGCAGGCTGATGCCGTAGTCCGGCACCACCACACCTGAGCCGAAACCCATATAATTGGATTGGATAAAGGACACCATCATGCCGCTTTCATCGGCGGTGGACAGGTAAACGGTACCGCCGCTGGCGGGCATGCCGGGCTGTGGATCCGCCGCACGCTTGCGGTTAATCAGGCGCGCCCGTCCGGCCAGATAGGCTTTATCCAGCATTTGTGACGGCGTCACTTCCATGCTGGCGGGATCGGCCACATAACGATAGACGTCGGCAAAGGCCAGCTTCATCGCCTCGATTTGCAGGTGCTGGGCGTCGGCGCCGTCGAGCGCGAGCGCCGACAGATCAAAGTGTTCCAGGATGCCCAGAGCGATAAGCGCGGCGATGCCCTGGCCGTTGGGCGGCAGTTCATGCACGGTATAACCGCGGTAGTCCTGGCTGATGGGCGTCACCCATTGCGGTTGATACGCGGCTAAATCCTCGCGCGTCAGACTGCCGCCGCTGGCCTGCGACCAGGCGACGATTTTTTCGGCGATTTCGCCTTCATAAAAGGCCCGTCCACCCTGCCGCGCCAGCAGCCGCAACGTGCGCGCGGCGGACGGGAAGACAAATTTTTCGCCAATGTCGGGCGCGCGACCGCCCGGCATAAAGGCTTCGGCAAAACCAGGCTGTCCGTTAAGGATTGACACCGCCGCCCGCCATTTTGCCGCGACAATCGGCGCGACGGTCACGCCGCGTTCGGCCACCTCGATGGCGGTCTGCATCAAACGCTCAAACGGCAGCCGGCCGAAGCGCTGGTGCAGCGCCGTCCAGCCGGCGACGGCGCCCGGAACGGTGACCGAGTCCCAGCCACGTTCCGGGCGGTTGACCAGGCCATTGCCGTCCTCGCCATGACGCCGGCGAAAATGGGCCAGATCCCAGCTGGCCGGCGCCGGACCGGAGGCGTTCAGACCGTGCAGCCGATCGCCGTCCCAGACCATGGCGAAGGCGTCGCTGCCCAGGCCGTTGGAGCAGGGTTCCACCACCGTTAACGTCGCGGCGGCGGCAATGGCCGCATCCACCGCGTTGCCGCCCTCCAGCAGGACGCTATTGCCGGCCTGGGCGGCAATGGGATGGGACGTCGCCACCACATTGCGGGCAAACAGCGGCGCGCGTACGGTGGGATAGGGGTTATGCCAGTTAAATGCCATGCTGTGCTCCCGAATTGGCCTGGGGTAAGGCGCCATCCTGATGAATTCGCCGCTCGGCTTCGAGCAGCAGCGCGCGCCGGTCGATTTTATTGGTGCCGGCCAGGGGAAAGGCGTCCACCAGCCAGATATGGCGCGGATGCAGGTAGGCCGCGCCCCGGCTTAAGGTAAAGGCCTTCAGCTCATCGGCCCCGGCCCGCTGGCCGGGGCGCAGGATCACGAAGGCCACCGGCTTGGTGCCCTTGATCTCATCGGCTATCGGCACCACGCAGGCCTGCTGGACCGCGGGATGGCGTTCGATAAGGTGCTCAACTTCGCTTGGGTAGATATTCTCGGCGCCGCTGACAAACATATCATCCAGCCGGCCGATAAAGGTATAAAAACCCTGCTCGTCGCGCGCGAACACATCGCCGGTAATATAATAGCCGTCGTCGGTAAACGGCGGGCGCAGATCGGGGCGCTGGTGATAGCCCTGCATCAGGCCCGGGCTTTTCAGCTCCAGGATGCCGCGCGCGGCCTCACGGCCCTGCGGATCGCGCAACCGCAGGCTGACCTGGGGATGGGCGACGCCGGCGGCCTGACGTGGCGTGGGAATTCCGTCGGGGTGGGGGGCGAACACCACCGGTCCGCCTTCCGTGGTGCCGTAGGCGTTAATGATGCGCGCCTTCGGCAGCAGTTGGCCGATTTGCTGGAACAGGCTGTCGGTTACCGGCGCCGATCCCATGCGCACCACGCGCACGCAGCTTAAATCACTGCGCGCCAGTAAATCCTTTTCCTGCAGCATCATGGCGATCATCGGCGGCACCGCCGTCAGCCAACTGCAGCGGTAGCGGGTGATGGCATTGATATAGTCGCGGGCGTTGAACTGCGGCAGCAGCACGGTGGCGACATGGCTGGCAAGCGTCAGCAGCACCAGCGCCAGCGCATTCATATGGTACAGCGGGGCGGCGATCAGCACCCGCTCGCCTTCCAGCTCATGGGTGGCAAGACGGGTGCGCACCACCCAGGCATGGCTGGCATGGGTTAAACGCACGCCTTTCGGCATGCCGGTGGAACCGGAGGTGTACAGCAGCAGCGCCAGATCTTCCGGCCCCGCGGGGAAGGGCGCCAGCACGCCGGGGTCGATAAAGGCCGCCAGCCCGTCATCGCCGGTGCTGTTGAACACCACGCGCGGCAGGTCGTTCGCCGTGGCGCGGGACAGCTGATCGGCATCCCCCAGCAGCAAACGCGCGCCGCTATCGCGCAGGATATTCTCCAGCGTGTCGGAGGGAAATTTAAAATTAATTGGTACCGCCACCAGCCCGGCGCGCAGTATGCCCAACAGGCTGGCGATATAATCGATGGAATTGCGTCCCAGAATAGCGACGCGCTCTCCGGTGCGGTGGCCGCGCGCCAGCAAGGCGCGGCCAATGCCGTCGGCGCGCGCATTGAGTTCGGCAAACGTGATTTCCTGCGCCGTGCCGTCCGCCAGCGGGGCGATAAAAGCGGTCTGCTCTCCCCCGTGGCGGGTATCGATCATGGCGCCTAAATTGGTGGTCTTCATCATGGTAAAAACTCGAGTAAGGTGGTTAATTCGGGCAGCGCCACCTGTAGCCGTCCCTCGCGCCAGCACAGCGGCAGTTTTTGCTCCCCGGCGCCGCGGGCGATGCGCGCCAGGTCGCCGCCCTGGAAATGCACGGCGGCAAACATCTCCCGTCCCGCCGCCGGCAGCGGCAGCCCATCGAACTGTCGGGCGAACGCCGGGTAATCGACGATCCGCAGGGCAAAATCAGGGCCGGGGTCGCCCAGGCGCTGATATTGACGCTCGCAGGCCTCCACGTCGTCGCTGATAACCGTCAGGCCGGTCATGCTCCGGACCTGGTTTTCATGGCCGAGCCATTCGGGCCGCCAAACCCATTCAGGGGTATGGTGCTGGCAAAAATAGACCCGCCCGGCCGGGAAAGACCCGGCGGCCAGGCGCACCGTGGTGAAGCGGGCCAGTCCGCGCTGGTCGCCGCTGACCACCTCGCGGGAAAAATCCTGTACCGGCTGTAGGGCAAAGCCGGCGTCCGCCAGTGCGCGCGCGGTGGCCTTGGCATCACCGGTGGCGAACACCAGGCCGTCAATTCCCTGCGGGCTATCCAGCAGCTCCTGGCGCACGCGCCCGCCGTCGGTGGGCAGGCCGACGATTTCGAGATAGCGATCGGCAAACATCATCAGATGGTTTATCGAGCCCAGCGAGTGGTGGCCGCGCGGCGTCAGGGTAAAACCCAGCGCCCGGAACCACTGCGCCGCCCGGTCGGTGGCGAAATGGGCATTGATAACCAGATGGTCCAACGGGATGGCCATGATGTCCCCTAGGCGGTTGCCGTGGCGTAGAGTCCCCGCCCGCTGGCCACCAGCCGGCCCTCGCTGTCGAACACCCGCGCCTCGGCGCTGGAAAATTGTTTGCCGACCTTGATCACGGTGCCGACGGCGGTTAAATCCCCTTTCGCCGGGCGGTGGTAATCGACGCGCAAATCCAGGGTGGGCACGCCTTTGCCGGTGAACGCCACCAGCGCCCAATCGGCGGTTAAATCCACCAGGGCGGCCAGGATGCCGCCATGGGTATAGCCGCCGGCGGGGTTAACCACCCACTCCTCGCGCCAGCGCGCCTTGAGGGTGATTTCGCCTTCGCCGACGGTCAGCACTTCAAGCCCCAGCCATTGATGATAAGGGCCTTTCAGTAAACGTTCCTGGACCTCGGCTGCGGTGGGGACGGTAATATCGGTCATAATATGTTCCTTATAGTGGACAGGCTGACAAAAGAACTCAGGGGGCGACTATTACCTTGCCCAGCACTTCGCGATCGCGAATCAG
>NZ_DASWOM010000122.1:0-12184 GCF_036398755.1 Acerihabitans sp.
CCACCCAGGATGCCGATACCGATCGCAGCACCGATTGCCGCCAGACCCATCATCACAGCGGCAGCCATGTACAGCAGATCGAGATTCAGGTTTTCCATGACAGTCTCCAGTTTGTTTCAGATTAAACGCAACAGTATTGTAGAAATATCAGTGTTCTTCGGACGCCATCGCAAGATAGACAATCGTCAGCACCATAAAGATAAAGGCTTGCAACGTAATGATCAGTATGTGGAAAATGGCCCAAGGCACATTCAGGATCCACTGCGACCACCACGGTAACAGACCGGCAATCAGAATGAAGATCAACTCACCCGCATACATATTGCCGAACAACCGAAGGCCCAAGGAAACCGGTTTGGACAGTAAGCTCACGCCTTCGAGAATCAGGTTGATGGGTATAAACGCCCAATGGTTAAACGGCTGCATGGTGAGTTCTTTGACAAAACCACCGATACCCTTCATCCGCACGCTGTAAATAAGAATGAGGATAAAGACGCCCAGCGCCATGGATATCGTGATATTCACGTCGGCGGAAGGCACCACGCGCAGCGCCGGCAGTCCCATATAGCGCTCGGCAATGGTCGGCAGCAGATCGATCGGCAGCAAATCCATCAGGTTCATCAGGAAAACCCAAACGAAGATGGTTAGCGCCAGCGGCGCGATAAGTTTGCTTTTACCATGGAACATATCCCGCACGCTGCCGTCGACAAACCCGATGATCAGTTCAACCGCGGTTTGCAGTTTACCGGGAACGCCGCTGGTTGCGCCTTTGGCCACGCGGGAGAAAACCGTTATGAAAATCACGCCGAGCAGTACGGAAAAGAACATGGAGTCAATGTTCAACGTCCAGAAGGTTGCCGGGCCGCCATGGGGATTAACCAGTTCAAAAGTACGCAGGTCCAGCTGAAGGTTGTTCAGGTGGTGGCCTATGTATTCCTGTGGAGTAGAGATTTCTCCTGATGCAGACATGATGCCTCTTACCCTTTGTTGTTAATTACGGCCGGTGCCAAAATCTGCACAATCAGCACCGATAAATAGGTCAGGCCCAATGGAACAAACGCGGCCCTGAACATCCCAAGCGCTACGATAAGCAAAGCTATGGTAGCGACGACCTTGAGCGCCTCTCCGATGGCAAATGACCAGGCGACACGTCCCGCGGCCGGAACTTTCACCTGATGGCGCCAGGTAAAGAGTATAAAAAACACATTCGGCAGCCAGGCCGCCAGCCCACCGCCAGCGGCGGATGCGCCCCAATGCGGGCCGCGCAAGGCAAACAACGCGCTGAACAGGCCCAAGGTCAATAACTGGATAAACAACACTTTTCCAGCAACTTTCCCACCGTAGAGGGATAAGGACATTATTTCACTTCCCCCTACCTGTTCCGGTCAGGCTGAAGGTGTATAAAACTGCCTTTAGCTCGGTGAGTCAAGTGGCGAAAAACGTGCAAATTATACGGGTAGATACTACGAATTCAATGCATAAGTAGCGAAAAGGTGAACAATAATTTAAATCCTCTCGTTTTACCCCTTTTCCCCGTTAAATCGCGGGAATGATACCATGCATAACTTTATACTGCTTGGGCAATTATTGCTTCTGAAACTGTGCGTCTGATCACGTTATGGAACACCAAACTTTATGTCTCCCGGGCGGGCATTTTTTGCCCGGCATCAAAAAAACATTAAAATTATATTAAAAATCAATAAATTATATATTATCTTACTGGAAGTGAACCTTATATCATCACAATCGCGCCGAAGAGTGGCGAGGCGGCTTATTTTCCGCTTAAGCGGTCGGTAATATCACTGACATTTTTGGACACATATATTTTACTCAGTGACTATTAGCCTTAGAACTAAATTACCGGCAGCGTAATATGATAATGTAATGTAAAAATTAAGTAACGGAGATTTGAAATTACGCTTGGGGCAAATGCCGCCATCCTGGAATAGCCGGGCTTATTCTATTCAATGTTTTATTGATAAAAAACAAATTTAGCGCACCCCGATCACCACTAAATGCCGCTCGCCCAGCAATTGCGGCACGGACAGCGTAACCACCGACTCCACAACGAATTTTTCCGGCAACGCCAGGAGTTCCTGCGCCGGCACCTGCCCCTTAAGCGCGTAAAACCGCCCTTGCGGCACGGCCGGCAAATGATGGCACCAGGACAGCATATCGCCTACCGACGCGAAGGCGCGGCTGATTACCCCGTCAAAACCCGCCTCGGGCGCATAGTCCTCCACCCGGCTTTGCAGCGGTTCAATATTATCCAGCCGCAGTTCATGCTGCACCTGGCGCAGGAAACGGATGCGCTTCCCCAGGCTGTCGAGCAGGGTAAAACGGGAATCGGGACGCACAATCGCCAGCGGAATGCCGGGCAAGCCGGCGCCGGTACCCACGTCGATAAAATGCCGTCCACGCAGGTGAGGATTAACCACAATGCTATCCATTATGTGGCGAATCAGCATTTGCGCGGGATCGCGTACCGACGTCAGGTTATACGCCTTGTTCCATTTATCCAGCAGCTCGACGTAGCGTATCAGCTGCCGCTTCTGCCCTTCCGGCAGCGCGATGCCGGCGGCGTCGAGTAATACTTCCAGTTTGGCCTGCATGGCGGGATCCTTAAGAAATGCGCCGGGGCATCTGCCGCCGTGGTTTAAATATGCCGTGGGCAGAAGGGTGATGATCCCTTTTGCCCGCCGGCAAGGTGCATACGCGGTCAAATCAGGCGCTGCGGCGCAGCATGCCCTGCTTTTTCAGCCATACCAGCAAAATGGAGATCGCCGCCGGCGTAATGCCGGAAATGCGCGATGCCTGCCCAATGGAACCGGGTTTGTGATCGTTTAGCTTGGCGATGGCTTCGTTGGACAAGCCTGATACCTGCCGGTAATCCTGTTCCAACGGCAGCAGGGTATTTTCATTGCGCAGCTGGCGGTCGATCTCTTCCTGCTGACGGGTGATGTAACCCGCATATTTAATCTGGATTTCCACCTGTTCCGCGGCCTGCGGATCCGCAAGCGCAGGTGAAAACATCGGCAGCCCGGTCAGGATCCCATAGGTCATTTCCGGGCGCCTGAGCAGCTCTTCGCCGCTGGCTTCGCGTGATAGCGGCGCTTTGAGCAGCAGATTGATGTGTTCTATCTCGGGCGTGCGCGGATTAACCCAGACATCGCGCAAACGCTGGCGTTCGCGCTCAATGCTTTCCAGCTTTTCGCTAAAGCGCGCCCAACGTTCGTCATCCACCAGCCCCAGCTCCCGGCCGGTTTCGGTCAGGCGTAAATCCGCATTGTCTTCCCGCAGCAGCAACCGGTATTCGGCGCGCGAGGTAAACATGCGATAGGGTTCCTTGGTGCCCAGGGTGCAAAGATCGTCAACCAGCACGCCAAGGTAAGCCTGATCGCGGCGCGGGAACCATCCATCCTGGTCATTGGCCAAACGGCCGGCGTTGATGCCCGCCAGCATGCCCTGGGCGGCGGCTTCTTCGTAACCGGTGGTGCCGTTGATCTGACCGGCAAAGAACAAACCGGCAATGTGCTTGCTCTCGAGCGTCTGTTTTAAATCCCGTGGGTCAAAAAAATCATACTCTATGGCGTAACCGGGACGAACGATGCTGGCATTTTCCAGCCCTTTCATGGAATGCACGATTTTCATCTGCACATCGAACGGCAGGCTGGTGGAAATGCCGTTGGGATAAACTTCGTTGCTGGTCAGCCCTTCAGGTTCAAGAAAGATCTGATGGGAATCCCTGTCGGCAAAACGCATCACCTTATCTTCGATGGAGGGACAGTAGCGCGGTCCCACGCCTTCAATCACGCCGGCATACATGGGGCTGCGATCCAGGTTCCGCCTGATCACCTCATGGGTTTGCTCATTGGTATAGGTAATATAACAAGGCACCTGGCGGGGATGCTGATCGACCGACCCCATAAACGAAAATACCGGCAGCGGAACGTCGCCCTGTTGGGTGGCCAGCTGGCTGAAATCGATGGTTCTGGCGTCCAGGCGCGGCGGGGTGCCGGTTTTCAGGCGTTTTACCCGGAACGGCAGTTCACGCAGGCGTTTGGACAACGAAATCGACGGCGGATCGCCCGCCCTGCCGCCGCTGTAATGATCCATGCCGATATGGATCTTGCCATCCAGGAAAGTACCGACGGTCAGCACCACGGCCTTGGCCCTGAATTTCAGGCCCATCTGGGTAACCGCCCCGACCACCCGATCGTTTTCGACAATCAGATCTTCGACCGCCTGCTGGAAGATCATCAGGTTGGGCTGGTTCTCCAGCGCGGTTCGGACAGCGAGGCGGTACAGCAGTCGATCCGCCTGGGCGCGGGTGGCGCGCACCGCCGGCCCTTTGCTGGCGTTTAGTATCCTAAACTGAATGCCCGCCTGGTCGATGGCTCTGGCCATCAGGCCACCCATGGCGTCAATTTCCTTGACCAAATGACCTTTTCCGATGCCGCCAATCGCCGGATTGCAGGACATTTGTCCAAGCGTATCAATATTATGCGTCAACAGCAGGGTCTTGCAGCCCATCCTGGCCGCCGCCATGGCCGCTTCGGTGCCGGCATGGCCGCCGCCGATGATGATGACGTCAAATTGATCGGGATAAAACATGGTAATTCTTCCTCGCATGGGGCGAACCATCGTCGGGAGCCGTTGGGAAAATGGATTCTACTCGACTTTGCGGGTGATACAAGCCCCGGGGATCCGCAGGTAATTAAAGAAAGATCTTTTTATTTAAAGATCTCTTTATTATGTCTACTACTAGGATCGCGATCCTCTGTGGATAAGCCGCTAAACCCCAGCAAGATCAGATTATTGCAAAGGATCATTAGCTGTGAATGATCGGTGATCCCAACCGGTATAAGCTGGGATCAAGATCGGCACTTATCCACTGGTTGAAAAACAAACAAAGGTTATACAGTGGATAAGTACCGGTTATAGGCGGGTTTTAAGCATACTTATACACACAAATACGGTGATATTTTTTTAATTTATATTAAGTCGATCCAGGTCTTCGCCCACTCTTCCGCCGGATCCTCGGGGATTTCATGCTGGGTAATGTCGATCTTTAATATCTCGCCGATTCGCACCGCGCCACGGGCGATCATCTGACGATCGATAGCATCGATCGCACCGCAAAAGGTATCGTATTCGCTGCTGCCGATGCCGATCGCGCCATATCTGACGTTGGCAAGCGACGGTTGCTCTGTTTCCAGTTGTTCAAACAGCGGCTGCAGATTGTCCGGCAGGTCGCCCGCGCCATGGGTCGAGGACACAATCAGCCACAACCCCTGCACCGTCATCTCTTCCAGTTCGGGACCGTGCAGTACATTGGTGGTATGCCCATGATTTTCAAGAATACCGGCAATATGTTCCGCCACGTACTCGGCGCTGCCCAAGGTACTGCCGCTGACGATCGTTATATCGGCCATAATGGTTCCGTTTGAACAAAGAGCCGATATTGTACGCTGTGTATCGCCTGGGATCTACCTGTGGATAATAGGGGTATAACAATTTCCCGTTAGGGGACGATCGTACGGCTGATGGGGTTCTGCAGCGAGATCAGCGTTTCCGTGGACTGGATTTCGTCGATAGTCTGGATCTTGTTGATAAGAACTTCCTGCAGGGCATCTATGGAGCGGCACATGACTTTAATGAAAATGCTGTAATGGCCGGTGGTGTAATAGGCTTCCACCACTTCCTCCAGGGCATCGAGCTTTTTCAGCGCCGAGGGATAGTCTTTGGCGCTTTTAAGGATGATGCCGATAAAGCAGCAGACGTCGTAACCCAGATGCTTTGCGCTGACGTCCACCCGGGCGCCGGTAATAATACCCGCCTGCTTCATCTTCTCCACCCGTACGTGGATCGTGCCGGCGCTGACCGCCAATTGCTTGGCCAGCTCGGCATAGGCGGTACGGGCATTGGCCATTAGCGCCAGTAAAATGGCGCGATCGAGCGTATCTATCTGATAATTTTCCGGCATTATTTCCTCTTTCTTGATAATGGCTACCCGCGGGACGATCAACCGCCCCGGCGACCGCCTTTCATTCCTGGCGACGCCAGCGCCGTAACAATCTCTGTTTCAGGCCGGTGTCGAAGCGCCAGATATGATCGAATATCTTCAGAATACCCGGTTTTCCCAGGGACGACAGGGCAACGGCATGGAAACGCTGAAGCTGCCGCCGCTGATGCTGTTTTATTCTGGCGATCAATTCGTCCGGTAAACGCTGGGCGATAAAATCGGAAATCACCACCGCGTCCGCGTCCCGCCATTCCGGCGTGTCCAGCCGATCGGCCAGGGCGGCGATACAGGCGGTCAAATCGGTGCCGCCGCTAAAGCGCTGGCCGAGAAAACGGATCGCCTGTTCCAGCCCGGACAGGGCGCTGAGTTCATAGCTGACCATGCCGGTGGAAAATAGCGTAATAAAGCAGCGCCGATTATCCGCCAGCGCAATTCGCATCAGCGCCAGGCAGAACGCCTTTGCGCACTGTTCGTTGAAGCCGCCCATCGAGCCGGACGTGTCGACGCAGACGATAAAAGGTCCGCGCGGCTGCGGTTGCCGCTGCTCGCCCTGCGTCGACTGTTTTACCACCCGCTCCCGCCAGCCCTCGCCCTGGAGGCGATAGGTCAATAAGCGTTTCTCCAGTAAACGACGATAAAATTCATACTCCAGCTCGTCAATGCCAAGCGTCGCCAGCTCGGTGGGCAGCAAACGCAGCAGATCGTCGCTTTGGTGGATGCCGCTGACCTCCTCGGGCTGTACCATGGGTTCGAGCACCCGCAATCGTATCCATTGTTGCGGTGCCTCGGGAGCGGCGGCGGCGTGGGCTTCCCGGCTACGCCCCAGGCTTTCCGCCAGACGGCGTAATTCCGGCTGACGGTGTAAAAACTCGCCGTAATGGACCAACTGCCGGTAATCCTGCCGCTGTCTTTGCGCCGAGGTCATGTCCCACAACCGGCCGGCCGCGGCTTCGTTTTCCACCATCAGGGGCGCCAGCGCGCCGCTTGCCGCCAGTTGCTGCGCCAGTTCGTCGAGCAGCAGCTCACGTTCGCTATCCAGTAGCTGATGGTGCAATGTGACCGCCCGCAGCGTCAGGTCAATGCGCCAGCGCTGTAAAAATAGCGTTTGAAAGCTTTCCTGCGGGCGCGCCCTGGCAAAAGTCGCGGCCGCGGCCAGGTTTGCGGCCTCGGGATAAAACGGGGATGAGAGACGCTTTAGCTGTTCAAGGGTAGTGGCAAGGGCGGTTCTGAATTCGTCTGGCGAGAACAGTTGGCATTGCTGGCATTGGTAAAACTCCGTGGCCAGTGCGGGCGAAACCCGTGTTTCCAGTAAGACCCGCTCCAAACGTTGCCGGATAATCGGCATACGTTTAAGCAAGGCTGTTTTGAACAGCGGGTATTTTTCCATGAAAACGGCTAACTGCGGGCTGGCAAGCAGCGTCAGGATAAAATCATCCAGCAGCTCGCCTTCATTAATGGATAAAAATAAGTCCAGGGTGCTTAAGGCCAGCACGATGGATTAACCCTGTCCGGCTTGCAGGAGTTGACGGGACACTTCCAGCAGGCTGTCTTCTATTTTCGCCACCCACTCGCGGGGGATAAAAAGGCAGGCCTGCTGTTCGCTGAAACGGGCGCGCTGCTGATGATACTGACGTTCCACGGCGGCCAAAGCCTCCTGCAGGGCCTGCGGCAGTTCCGTGGGCTGTTGTTGCCCTTCCGGCGCCAAGAGCGAGGCTTGCCGGCTGATATCCAATATTTCCAATTGCCGGCTGGCGTTAATACGCGCCTCAAGGGGTTGGGCAAAGCCGATATTATTCAACCGCCCCTTTAACACCGTTTCTTTAAGCAGCCACTGCTGCAGGGCTTCGCGCTCCAGGGTGATATGGGTCACCTTGACGTCATGCAGCACCAGCGGAGTTTGCAATACCAGCCTCAGGGTATGCCCGGACAGCGACTCGGGCAGGGTATAAACCGGCTTTCGATGTATCAGCCCTTTGCGCGATTCAAACACCAGGGCGTGTTGTTGATTCTGCCGGCGACGGTGCGCCAGCTTTTCCCGCTCGATATCCTGCATCTTCAACAGCATTGATTGTTGTTGATAACCCTGCTCGATAAGCAATAGCTCTACCTGCTGCTCCACCAGCCGCAGGCTGTCCGGATCGTGCCACAGACAGTCCTTCAACAGGATAATATCAATCGGGGCGATGGCCGGCCGGTCGCTGAAAAACGCGCTTGCCCGCAGCAGGCGCAACGCTTTTTTCCACCGCCGGTCGGACACGTAAGGCGCCTGCGCCAAGGCATCCAGCCGCTGGCGCAGCAGGTAGATCAATTCAAAACATTCCGCGGGCAGGCTGACGCGGTCTATTTTCGGCTGCCACGCCTGATACTCTTCATCGCTGACACCCAACCCCTCGGGCAACGCCGGTTCCCCGCCATCGGATGTGTGGATAAGCAAAGCCTGGAAATTGGCTTTCTCTTTAACCCGGTGCAGCCATAAGCGGATCAGCATCCGGTCATACAGCGCTTCCAGCCCGCTGTCGTTATCCGGTAACTCGTTGGAAGCGGTTATCAGCAGCCGCATCGGCAGAACCTGTTCGGTATCGCCGTTGCGAAAACGCCGCTCGTTAATCGCCGTCAGCAGGGTATTTAAAATGGCTGGCCCGGCTTTCCATATTTCATCAAGGAAGACAATTTCCGCTTCCGGCAAATAGCCTTTCGTCAGGCGATGATAGCGCCCATCCTCTTTCAGGGCCTGGATGGATAGGGGGCCGAACACTTCTTCCGGGGTGGAAAAGCGCGTCATCAGATAATCAAACGCCCGCGCATGGCTGAACGCCAGTTTAAGACGGCGCGCGATTAGGCTTTTGGCGATGCCGGGCGGTCCCAATAAAAATACGCTCTCGCCGCATAACGCCGCCAGCAGGCACAGACGAACGGTATGCTGGCGTTCGTACAGTCCGCTTTCCAACGCGCTGCTCAGGCGATAAATTCTCTCAACCAGCGGGGATGAATGAGCCATAATAAATGTCAGATCCCGGTTAATTATGATGACGCAACAATAAACTACCGCTTTTTATAATGATAGGGCTGAAAACAGGATGGGTACGGAGGAATTTCCTCCCGGCGGTCTGGTTTCGATGGCAAGAAAGAAGATATTAGATTAGGTATTCTGCTAGTTTCATGCATACTGTGCGCTTTTTGATGAGCTATGGATCAAGCCCACCAAACGCTACGGATACATTACAGCGCGAAGAGGTTATGAGTAGAGAGAATAAGCAATCCCTATCGGCGGTAACACTGGCCGCTATCGGCGTGGTTTATGGAGATATCGGCACCAGTCCTCTATACACCCTGAGAGAATGCCTGGCAGGGCACTATGGCTTCGGCGTTGAACGTGGCGCGGTGCTTGGCTTCCTGTCGTTAATCTTCTGGCTGCTGATCCTCATTGTTTCCTTCAAATACCTGTCCTTCGTGATGCGGGCCGATAACGCCGGGGAAGGCGGTATCTTAACGCTGATGTCGCTGGCCGGCAGGAACACGTCGGCGCGCATGACGTCGGTGCTGGTTATCATGGGTCTTATCGGCGGCAGCTTTTTTTACGGCGAGGTGGTGATTACCCCCGCCATTTCGGTGCTGTCGGCCATAGAAGGGCTGCAAATCGCCGCGCCGTCGCTTGATACCTATATAGTCCCCTTATCCGTAGCCGTTCTGACGCTGCTGTTTCTTATTCAGAAAAAAGGCACCGGCGGTATCGGCAAACTGTTCGCGCCGGTGATGGTGGTGTGGTTTCTGGCCCTGGCGGTACTGGGCGCGCGCGGCATCATGGACAATCCGGAAGTGCTGTACGCCCTGAACCCCCAATGGGCGGTTAGTTTTTTTATTCAATATAAAACCATCTCGTTTTTTGCCCTTGGCGCGGTGGTGCTGTCGATTACCGGCGTGGAAGCGCTGTATGCCGATATGGGCCATTTCGGCAAGCTGCCTATCCGTATCGCCTGGTTCAGCGCGGTCCTGCCCTCGCTGGTATTAAACTATTTCGGCCAGGGGGCGTTATTGCTTAAGTACCCCGCGGCCATTAAGAACCCTTTCTTTTTACTGGCGCCGGATTGGGCGCTGATTCCATTATTGATTTTAGCCACCCTCGCCACGGTAATTGCTTCCCAGGCGGTCATTTCCGGCGTCTTTTCCCTGACCCGGCAGGCGGTGCGCCTGGGTTACCTGCCGCCGATGCGCATCATCCATACCTCGGAAATGGAATCCGGCCAGATCTATATCCCCTTTATCAATTGGCTGCTGTACGTTGCGGTGGTGCTGGTGATAATGAGCTTCGAGCATTCCAGCAACCTGGCGGCGGCCTACGGTATCGCGGTAACCGGCACCATGGTGCTGACCAGCATCCTGTCCTGTACCGTCGCCATCAAAAACTGGCACTGGAACCGTTTGGTGGTGCTGGTCTTGCTGATATTGCTGCTGGGGATGGATATTCCGATGTTTGCCGCCAACGCCCTCAAGATTTTCTCCGGCGGCTGGCTACCGCTGTTGCTGGGTTTCCTGATGTTTATCGTGATGACCACCTGGAAGAGCGAGCGATTCCGGCTATTGCGCAGAATGCATGAGCACGGTAATTCCCTGGAGGCGCTGATCGCCTCGCTGGAAAAATCGCCGCCGGTCAGGGTAGCGGGTACGGCGGTATTTATGTCGCGGGCGATGAATGTGATCCCTTTTGCGTTACTGCATAACCTCAAGCACAACAAGGTGCTGCATGAGCGCGTGGTGCTGCTGACGCTGCGCACCGAAGACGCGCCGTTCGTGCACAACGTGCGCCGCGTAACCATAGAACAGCTTTCGCCGACGTTCTGGCGGGTCGTCGCGAGCTACGGCTTTAAAGAAACGCCGGATATGGAAGAAATTTTCCATCGCTGCGGCCTGGAAGGACTGTCGTGCCGAATGATGGAAACCTCATTCTTTATGTCCCATGAATCGCTGATCCTCGGTAAGCGCCCCTGGTATCTGCTGGTGCGGGGCAAACTGTTTATCGCTTTAAGCCGCAACGCCCTGCGCGCGCCCGATCAATACCTGATTCCGCCTAACCGGGTTATTGAGCTGGGCACACAGGTGGAAATCTAGGCCGCCGTCGCTCCGGTCGGCGGGTGAGCCAATGAGCCTCCCATGGAACGCGCCGCCGGGTCCCCTATGACTAATCGTTTCCGGCCAGCAGCAGCCGGCAGGCCGTCATGGCCTGCTGTGAATCGGAGGCCAGAATGGCATCCACGATTGCCTGATGCGGCTCGGCCTTGACGTTTTCATCGCTGACAATGGCGCGAAAGTAGTTCTGATAGATGGAACTGAACAAATTGGCAAAGGATGACAGGAACGGATTGCCGCTGATTTCATAGATATGGCGGTGGAACTGGGCATCGATGCTTATCCAGCGTTCACGGTCAAAATGCGCATGCAGCAACTGCATCTCCTCCATCAGCATCACCAGTTTATGCTTTTCCTCATCGGTGGCATTCACCGCCGCCAGCGCGCAGGCCTGCGGCTCAAGGCTGGTGCGCATCACCAGGAAGTGTTCCATCACCCCTTCAAAATTCTCGCGGGTGACCCACCAGCTCAGCAGTTCCTGGTCGAGGAAATTCCACTGGTGTCGCGGCAAGATGCGCGTGCCGATACGCGGCCTGGGCAAGAGCATGCCTTTTGCCGCCAATATTTTCACCGCCTCCCTGACCGCGGTGCGGCTTACGCCAAACAGGTCGCCCAGTTCGATTTCGCCCGGCAGGATATCGCCGGCGGCATACTCTCCCGCCAGGATGCGTTGTCCCAGCTTCTCAGCCAGAAGATAGGAAAGGTTTCGTTGTGCGGCCTGTTGTTGCGTCGTCAAATGCATAGTGTCCCGTCCCATGCTGTTTTGAATGTGCTTATCTTATGCCTGCGCGCGGCTATATGGCGGGTTAATTGCTGTAAATGTAATCGCGATCCCTGAATTTATCCGAGATTTGCTGAAAAATAAACCGATTGGCTTGTTTTTGCCAATTAAGCCTTGTCAGGCTGGGGAAAGTCCCTATAATGCGCCTCCACTGACCGGGAATAAACGCTTACGCGGCGCCGGGTCGGGAAGGGAAAAGCGCCCCGCCGGGGCAAATAAAAGCTTGACTCTTCAGCGGGAAAACGTAATATACG